>JBATTL010000262.1:0-27346 GCA_049670525.1 Thiohalocapsa sp.
CGGCGAGTCGCTTCAGGATCAGGACGCCGATTCCCTCACCAATCAGCAGCCCGTCAGCGCGTCGATCAAACGGCCGACTCTGTTGGCTATGGCTGATTGCACCTAACCGACTAAACGCATTCCAAAAGTAGAGGTCATCACAGAGATGGACACCACCGGTGATCGCCAGGTCGGCGGTGCCGCTGGCCAATTCCCGAACGGCATGATCAAGCGCGACCAGGGAACTCGCGCATGCGGCATCCACAGTGTACGCGGAGCCTTGGAAGTCGAAGTGGTTGGCTATTCTCGAAGCGACGATATTGGGCACGAGCCCCATGATGATGTCGCCACTGTAGGGGCCTGCTTGTTCGTTGAGCTCCTGCTTTATTTCTGCGAGTTGCCGCTCCGAAATCTGCGGAAGGCGTGCGCGCAGCGACTCAATGATCTGATGGTTCGTCCTGGCGTGCTGGAGCGCCGCGGCCGTGGTTATGCCGGGATAACCCCCACGGCCGAAGATGACCGCTGTCTTGTCGCGCTGCCCGTATGCGTCCGGGGAAATGCCCGCGTCGTCGAATGCCCGCGCCACCAGTTGCAGGGTTAGCATCTGATCGGGTTCGACGCCCCTCGCGGTGACAGGCATGATCCCATAGGAAAGAGGATCGAAATCGGCCTGCGCGCCCAGGAATCCACCGCGTCGGCAATAAATCCGATCGGTATCGGTGGAGTTCGGATCGTAGAAGGTTGGATCCCAACGCCCTTCGGGAACCTCCGTGATCGCATCGAACCCTTGCATCAGGTTGATGCGATAGCTCTCAAGATCCGGCGCACCCGGGAACATGCAGGCCATACCGATGATCGCCGCGCTGTCAGGTTTCTCGCTCATGTGCGGGAACAGAGCGCCGCGTCATCGACCATGCTGCCATGCTTCGATTGCATGCGAGAATCAGTATGCAACCGCGGCACCCAAGGCGTCTGGATCAGCCGCGATGTAGACCACTTGCGGTTCATTCTGGCTGGGATTCTTGAGCTCTGAGATGAGAAGTCGGACGCCTTCATCGATCGGGATGAGTCCAACGCCTCGCCGGTCATAGTTCGACGCAAGTGCGTCCGAGACCATCCCCGTCCCGTCCCAGGGTCCCCAGTCGATCGAAACCGCTCGACCCTTGATTCTGCGCTGCAGCTCAAATGCCAGCTTGTCGAGCACATCGCCCGCGGCCGCGTAGTCGGCCTGGCCACGATTGCCGAATGCGCCGGAGACGCTGGAGAAAAACACGACAAACGCGACATCATCGCGGAGCTTCTCGGCCAGCACCATGGCCGGCACGACCTTGGTGTCGTAGACGCGTTCGAAGGAGGACAGCGACTTGTTTTCGACAAGGCTGTCTTCAATGATTCCCGCACCATGAACGATGCCGTCAAGCCGTCCGAATCGGGAATAGATATCATCGATCAGCGCACCAAAGCGATCGACATCGCGTACATCGAACGAGTGATACTCATAGGATCCGCCAGCCCGTTCGATGTCATCAAGGGTAGCTTGGAGTTGTCGTGCTCCCATGAGACGCCGGCACTCACGCTCAAGCTCCTTGGGTGTGGTCAAAACACCCTCGGCAATCAGCGCCTTGCGAAGGTCTGTGGCTTCTTGCGCGTGCGCCAGCCGCACAACGTCCTCGCTGCTTGGAAGCGGTGACCGACCAACGAGAACAAGCCGGCATCGCGCGAGCCTCGCGATCTCAGTCGCCGCAGCCGCGGTGATGCCTCTCCCCCCCCCGGTGACGAGGACGACGGACTCTTCCGTTAGCGGCAAACCACCTTCGCTGAGACACGCCTCGACCGGCTCCGGCTGCAACTGCAGGCGCTCGCCGCCAGCGTACCCAACCTCCACCAGCGGTTGCGTCGTAGCTAGCTCGGAGACGACGATCTGAGCCAAATCGGCGGGCGGCAGGCCCGCTTCAACGTCAATCGTGCAGACCCGCATATCGGGACGCTCCTTAGCGATGCTTTTCAGCAACCCAGGAACTCCACTGACGATCGACCTGGATCGGCAACCATTCGTCCGGCCAAATTGCCCCCCCGAGGCGATGACGGCATGCAAAGAGCCGACACCTCGGCGGACAGCCTCTTGCGTCAGTTCAAACAAGGATTTGATCGGATCCCTACCGTTGGGTCCTGCCAAGGTGTCGAGGCAGACAATGCCATCAAGGTGTTGCTGCCATGCATCGCCACTTCGCATGATCACGCAGGACGCGCCGTCACGCTGAAGTGCATCGCGCAACGCATCGACCAGCTCTGGGCTCCGCGCCCCGCTGACGCCGATACGTTTCCCACCAAGGATGCTGACATCCGAGGCCACCTCTGATGCCTCCCGAACGCTTGGCAGGTAACGCCGTACCGGTCGCCCTTTGGCTGCCACAGACGTTTCCGGGCGTGGCTCCGATCGGTTTCGCGCCGTCTTGGTCTGTCGACCGGTGAGCCAGTCGATGATCTCGCGCAGGGTTTTTTTGGCGGCAAGCTCCTCGACGATCTGGTCGCGGTCAGCCCCGGCTTGGTCGAGGCCGACGCGGTCGGCCAGCGCACCGAGGATCTCAACACGCTTTATTGAATCGATACTGAGCTCTGCCTCAAGATCCTGGTCCAAACCGAGCATTTCGGCTGGATATCCGGTCTTCTCGGCAACCAGCGACACCAGCAGTTCTCCAACATCCTTATCCTGAGGGGTCGCCTCGCCAACAGCGTTGCCGCTGCTGGTGATCGAAGTGGCTGGCGGTTGCCGATCGCTCAGCCAGTCGATGATCTCCTGCAGGGTCTTCTTGGCTGCCAGCTCCTCGACGACCTTGTCGCGATCACCGTCCGCGGTCTTGTCAAGGCCGATGAGGTCGGCGAGCGCACCAAGGATCTCGACGCGCTTGATCGAATCGATACTGAGCTCCGCCTCGAGGTCCTGACCCAGGCCCAACATGTCGATCGGGTAGCCGGTCTTCTTGCTTACGATCCCCAGCAGTGCCGCTGGTATGTCGACCGCCGGCACGACTGACACGGCATCCTCGGCACCGATTGCCTCCGCAACTGCGCCTGTGGTGACGACATGCTCTCGCAACCAATCGAGAATCCCCCGTAGCGTCTTTTGCGCTGCCAATTGCTCGATGATCTGGTCGCGGTCGCCGACGCTGGAGTCGTCGAGTGCAAGCTGCTCTGCGAGGATCCCGAGAATCTCGACGCGCTTGATGGAATCGACGCTCAGCTCCGCTTCGAGGTCCTGATCAAGCCCTAACATATCGCTGGGATATCCGGTTTTCTGGCTGACCAAATCGATGAGTGTTGCTTCGATATCGACCCCGGCGAGCCGTACGCCATCGCTCTTGACCGGTGCCGCGGCGAATTCCGGACTGGGTTGCTGTGGGGCTGGCTCGGGTTGGCGCTCAAGGCGCGGCCGAACGTCGATCGGTTGCGATCTGGTCGCGGCGGGGTCGGCGCCGAGGTACTGAACCATGACATCCCGTTGCGCAGCGGCAAGTTGCCGGAGATTGTCAAGATAGCTCAGTACAGCCGTGTCCCCATTTGGGAGCGGCGCGGCGACGGGCGTGTCGCGAGCGGGCACGAAGACCGGGTCGACGCTTGGACGGAGCCGATTCGGCGGCGGCTCGCCGGTGACCGGCCGCGCCAGCCATCCGTTCAGCAACCACGCGTCCGCCGGCGGTCCTATGGATTCTGGTCGATCCAGATCGAGCCGCTCGACTGCACGGTTGGCATAGAGGAAACCGGGCTTCACATCGCAACCCGCGGCAGCAAGTTGGCCCAATGTGCGCAGGAAGCCGTGCAAGCCGGATCCCTTGTCGGTATCGCTCGCGATTCGCTGATGCGGGCGTTCGCCGAGAACTCGCCCGACGAGACCGGTCAGAACACTGCCGGGCCCGATTTCGATAAAGGTTCGTGCCCCTGCTTCATACATATCCTGGATCTGCTCGACAAACCGCACTGGCTGCGCGACATGGTCCGAAAGGGTCTCTCGAATCATCCCAGGATCGTTTTCGTACGGCGACGCGGTGGTATTGGACCACACCTTTCGAGTGAGACCGCTGATAGGCATTTCCTGCAAAAAGCTGCGCAGCTGTTCGGTTGCTTCCGCGACAACCGGACTGTGGAAAGCGGCGGCAACCGGTAACAAGCGGGCGCTGATGTCGGCCGCCCGAAAACGCTGCAAGGCCTCATCGATCATTGCGGTCGGCCCGGAAATCACGACCTGTTCCGGCGCATTCTGATTGGCGACGACTGCGTCATCGAGATCCGCAAGTAGAGCGGTGACTCTGGCGTTGTCAGCGGATACGGCAGCCATTTGGCCAGGATCTTCGCCGGCGGCATCAAGGATCGCCGCGGCACGTGCGCGACTCAGGGTGAGCAGGTCCGCGTCACTGAAGGCCCCCGCGGTTGCCAGTGCAACCAGCTCGCCGTAACTGTGCCCGCCCAGATACTCCGGTGAAATCCCGGCCTTCGCGAAGAGCCGCGCTTGTGCCAGTTCGACGAGTCCAAGCGCTGGCTGTGCCTGGCGTGTGTCCATGAGAGCGCTGTCCTGGTCACCGGCCTGTTCTGGTGTCCAAGCCTGCGGTGGGTACAGCGTCTCGGAGAGATCTCCCGCGAGGGCCAGCAGCGGGTGCAGATCGGGGAAGGCAAAAAACAGGTCGGCGAGCATCCCCGTGCGCTGCGATCCCTGACCAGCAAACAGGAAGGCTATGCTCTCCATGCCCGCTCTTGCCGCGAATACGTCATCGGGGAGACTGTCGGAAAGGATCCCGGCCAACTTGTCGCGAAAATCGGGGATCGATGAGGCGATGATCGCGAACTGCACCGCTTCCGGGGAATCTGCCGCGAGCGTTGCCGAGAGGTCGCGCAGCTTTATCGCCGGTCGTCGCTCCAACAGCGCTTTCAGCTCTGCGGCGCGAGCGACGGCCGATGCGCGGTCTGGTCCGCGCAGAAGGAACAGTTCCCAGGGCCAGTTGGCATGGGATTCCAGCACTGGCTCATCGGTTTCGTATGCAGTTAGGACCGTGTGAAAATTCGCACCCCCGAAACCGAATGCGCTAACGCCAGCGCTGCGCCGAGATTGCGCCCAGGGCCGTGCGTAGCCAGACAGTGAAAAAGGACTGCTGTCGGGATCGTAGGCCGCATTGGGCGTCTCTAAATTGAGCGTGGGCGGTAGGACACCGTGGTAGAGCGACTTGGAGATCTTGACTAGACTCGCGAGGCCCGCCGCGCATTTTGTATGCCCGATCTGAGACTTGACGGAGCCGAGGGCGCACTGACCGGGAGTTGCACCTGAATCGCTGAATATCTCCGTGAGGGTGCCGAGTTCGGTGCGATCCCCAACGACGGTCCCTGTGCCATGCGCCTCTACAAGCCTGACATCACTTGGCGAGATTCCGGCGCGACCATAAGCGCGTTGTAGCGCGCGCATCTGTCCTTCTTTACGCGGGGCCGTCAGTCCGAGCGATCGTCCATCGCTGGAGGCACCCACACCCTTGATGACCGCATAGATCCGGTCTCCGTCGCGTTCGGCATCTGACAGACGTTTGAGTAGCACGCAGGCTACGGCCTCGCCGAGCATGGTTCCATCGGCGTTTGCGTCAAAGGTTCGGCAACGGTCGCCCTTTGACAACGCGTGCACCCCTGCGAACAACAAGTGATCATAGATGCCGTTGTGCAGGTCGGCGCCACCGCATAGCACCATGTCGCTGTTGCCCATCGCCAAGTCCCTGGTCGCCACGTCAAGTGCTGCCAGGGAGGATCCGCATGCGGCATCGACTGCCAGATTGGTACCGCCGAAGTCCAGGCGGTTGGCGATACGGCCGGACACAACATTCGAAAGCACGCCGGGAAAAGAGTCCTCCCGCAGCCGAGGCAAGTGCGCGTCGAGTTCCGGCGGGATCTCCCCCGCCAATTGCGGGTAAAGCGCGCGAAACGCATAAGCGGCGGACAGGTCACAGCCGGCCTCAGCGCCAAACATCACCGACACCCTTGACCGGTCGAAATCCGCACCCTGGCCGTACCCGGCGTCGTCCATTGCGCGGCGCGCCACTTCGAGCGCCAGAAGCTGTGTCGGGTCGATCGCCGTCAGCGACTGTGGCGGTATTCCGTAGTCGAGTGGCTTGAAGACAATATCGCCCAGATAGCCACCCCAGGTCGTGGGCACGGTGTCGCCGTTGACGGAGTTGACGTCGAGATAGTGGGTCGGATTCCAGCGTGCCGGGTCAACTTGAGAAAAGCTTTGCGTGCCGTTGACGATGTTCGACCAGAATGCATCCAGATCCTCAGCACCGGGGAATACGCCGGCCATACCAATGATGGCAACGTCGAGCGGTTCGATCTCTTGACGAGCCCGGAGGCGCGAAGGCGCCGACGCCAAGAAGGCATCGACCGACTCGGTTACCTGCCGGTGGAGCGCATCGACCGAAATGACCTCATCGTGCATGGTCGCAACGTCCCCGATCATATACATGCCGGACGCGCGCTGCTCTGCGTCGCTGACCTGCGACAAACCATCGGCTTCCCGTTTCACGCCCTTGGATGCAAGACGAAGCCGCCCGAGATTGAGCTTCTCAAGGTTTGCCCAGACCGATTTCGTGTCCAACCCCGCTGCTTCGAGCCGCTCGCGTTCGTTCTTGAAAGCTTGTACATAGGCCGAATCGACGCAGCGAGTTGCATGTCCAGGAGCTGTCTCAAGGAGCACGGTGCGCGAGCAGCGTCGAGCCTCGTCTTGGTAGGCCTCCAATATCGCTCCGCTGGCGACCGCTTCCTTTGTAAAGAGGTAGGAAGTGCCCATCAGTATTCCGACCTTGGCACCTTTCGCTGCCAGATGTGCTGCCATGGCGGAGACCATCGCCGCGGAGCGTGTGTCGTGGATGCCGCCGGCGAAAACGACAGAAAGCTCTTGCGGACGCGGGAACGCATTTAATTCAGCAAACTGCTGTTCCCATAAAGAAAAACTAAAACGAGGTCCGACATGCCCCCCACATTCTCTACCCTCGAAAACGAAACGCCGCGCGCCGTCGGCTAGGAAGAGCGTCAGCAGCCCGGGCGATGGCACATGCAAATAGGTCGAGATACCTCGCTCTTCGAGTGCCCGAGCCTGGGACGGTCTTCCACCCGCGATCAACGCCGCAGGGGGCCTGATCTCGTCGATGACTTCCAGTTGTTCCGCTCGGAGGTCAGCGTCTACGAACCCCAGGACACCGACGCCCCAGGTGCGTTCGCCCAGGCGCTCCTTGACTTCCTTCAGCAACGAGCGGCAGGCGGTTCCGCGCAGCATTGCCAGCGCTATAAAGGGGAGAGCGCCAGCTTTCGATACGGCATCCGCGAATGCAGCCGTATCGCTCACCCGGGTCATCGGTCCTTGCATCACGGGATAGCGAATGCCGTGTTGCTGCGCAAACGTGCTTTCCGGCGCAAGCGGTAATGTCTTTCGAGCCTGTGGGACCGCTCCTTCGCACGCATCGATGAGACCCTTGACTAGTCTCCCGGCCGTCGGGTAGCGTGCCGCAAGCGGCGAAGCGAGCGCAGCATCCTGGCCGCATGGAAGTAGCCGTAGCCCGAGGTCGGATGCGCCGAGCAGCCCTTCAATCGATGACGAGGTGTCAAGCGTGCGTGTCTGGATATCAGCCCGCCGAAAAACTCGGTAGCCTCTAACCACGCCGGTCTCGCTTCCATCCATGGTCGAAATTGCCTGCCGGATCTTCCCGTCCAAACGGGATTCCTTGACGAGCGCGAGCTGAGCGTCGATGACAACTCCGGCAGCGCCGCCAGCGATACATGCGGCCGCCGTGTTCGGGCCGATTCCGCCCTGAACCCAAATCGGCACCTGGTGCGTCGCGATCAATCGTTGAAAAAGGATGAAGGCAGACTCTTCGCCGACGCGGTCACCGGATTCGGCGCCTTTCGCGATCAACCCTGACGCTCCCGCCGCGAGCGCTCTTCGAGCCTCGTCAATGTTTGTCACCTGGGCCAGCACCGCACGCGGCTTCCACGCTTCGGCCTCGTACTTCGGCCCCGGCTCGATGATAATCACATCGCCAGCGGCGTCGGCCGGTGACAGGCCGCCGTTCGCCATGACGGCAAGTCGATTCGCGCCCCGATCACGCAATGCTTGATAGGTTTCAAGCGCCGTTTCAGGCTGCGCCCGCGTATCGCATACGACCAGAGCATCGGTCTTTGCGAGCGCCCGGAGGAGTTGCCCGTTGCGTTGTCGGAACGGGTTAATGGCGATAACGGTGAAGTCCAACTCAATCGCGCTGGAGTCGCGGTGGTGAATGGCTGCGCTAAGCATGATGTTGGGTATGAAGTCCTAGTCGCCGAGAGGGAAAGTTAATATGCTCCAAATCATAGAATAGTCTACCAGATCACTTTGACTGAAGAGCTAGATCACGACCGTTGTGAGCGCTGGTTCACGGCCATTGTGAGAGCCGGAACACGACCGTTTCGAGAACTGGATCACGTTTTTTTGCGCGTGCATCGGAACCCGATGAGCGAATCCACCCGACTGAAGGTTGTTACACGCGTTATGTTGAAATAGAGAGCCCGCAGAGGCACTGCAACCATTCATCGGCGCTCGACGCGAAAGCAGCTCTGACGACCGTATTGCGCGCGCCCTCCAGCTCGAATGCCCAGCGATTGATTTAGACCAAATAATATATTAATATCAGTCGTTAACTGCAAGAACCAACGAGCCTGGCCGGGTGCGCGTGCCCGGACATGCGTCACCTCATGCGAAGCTTT
Organism: Thiohalocapsa sp.; assembly: GCA_049670525.1. GTDB lineage: Bacteria > Pseudomonadota > Gammaproteobacteria > Chromatiales > Chromatiaceae > Thiohalocapsa. The sequence goes on from JBATTL010000262.1 coordinate 8,743, forward strand.
GTCCCTACTCGACAGACCGCGTCAGGCACTGACAAGAGCGCGGTCAGGTGCATGAGAAGACCATGATTCATCTCTAACCATAGGGGAATCACTGATTTATTGGGTTTTCCCGCAACTGACCGACCATGAGCAACGGATACACATTCCGAAAGGAAGTCTCGCGTATTATTCAGCGAGTCCTGCGATGTCTCCACTCGGAGTGTGGGATATGACTTGAGTCGTACTTGCCAAGCGTCTTGCGCTTTACCCCAATCGGAGTGCAGATAGGGAGAAGCGCTTGATTGAGACCGCCGAGGCATTGTTCGTCAAGCACGCAACCGACGCCCAGCGCAACGAACAGATTCGCAATAGCTCAGGTCAGCGACTCTGCGCTCAGCCAACGGTTCGCGAAGAGCTAGGCTATGCGGCAGGAAGCCAGTGCATCGACGACGATCTCCATGTCTTTCGCCGCCAACAAGGGGTGCATCGGAAGGCTGACCACGCGCGCGGCCAAAGTGTCCGCGACGGGCGTGCAGTCCGAGCAGCAGTAGTGTCGGTACGCCAACTGCCGGTTCAGCGGTATCGGGTAGTGCACCGCCGTCGGTATCGCTTTTGCCTGCAGACATTGCTGCACGGCATCGCGATCGTCAACCTGGACGGTATACTGGGCAAAGACGCTGGTATTGTGAGGTTCGACAAAGGGTACGAGCATACCCGACTCGGCTTCGCCCGCGACTCTGGCGCCCCGCGTGAGCAATGCGGCGCTGTAGCGGGCGCCGATCTCGGCTCTTCGCTGAACCTCGACATCGAATACCGGGAACTTGGCGAGCAGGACCGCCGCCTGAATTGAGTCCAGACGGCCATTGATCCCCAGCCGCGTATGGCTGTAACGCTTGTCCTGGCCGTGATTCAAGACCTGGCGCATCGTTGCCGCGAGGGCGTCGTCGTCGGTGAAGCACGCGCCACCGTCCCCGTAGCCGCCCAAGGGTTTGGATGGGAAAAACGACGTACAGCCGATCGTGGAGAGACCGCAGGACCGGCGTCCGTTGTAGGTCGCCCCGAAGCTTTGCGCTGCGTCCTCGATGACCGGCAGCCCGTGCCGACACGCAACGCTATTGATGGCGTCCATGGCCGCGCACTGACCATAAAGAGAGACGGGCATGACAGCGCGTGTCTTGGGGCCGATCGCGGCCTCGATCAGGTTGGGGTCGATGTTATAGGTGCGCGCGTCGATGTCGACAAATCTCGGCACCGCGCCGATCATCGCGATGACCTCTGCGGTAGCGACGAAAGTGAACGGCGTCGTGATTACCTCGTCGCCAGGTTGGATGCCCAACGCCATCAGCGCGATCAATAGGGCGTCCGTACCACTCGACACCGCGATGCAGTGCTTGGTGCCAACATAGTCCGCAAGCTGTTGTTCCAGCTCGACGATCTCTGGCCCCATGACATAGCGGCCATGGTGGAGCACCCGATGCAGCTTTGTTTCCAGACTCGGGCGAATGCGGTCCTGTTGACTCTGGAGGTCAATGAAGCCCATGCCCGAGGTTCGTGGTGGCATCGCGCAGACGGTCTCCGGGGTCACCGCCTTGTCGGGGTGCGCGTCCAGGACATTCGCCTGGCGCGTGAGTAGTTTGATGCTGCCGGGCTCGAAGCGGTCCAGGGACCTCAGAAGCTGCTCAGTTCCGCAATTGGCGGCGTCGAAGACATCCCCTTCGTTGGCAAGTGCCGCAAGCCAGTGCTTGTCCTTACAAAACTCGGCCAGTATGCGGCGAGCAAGATCAAGGTAGGGGGCATCGGATACCAATTGGCCATTACCCAGCGCGTCGTCTTCTAGCGCCCGTGCCAAGCCGTATTGGTAGGCTTGGACAGATCCGACGTAGAGCCAGAGGCGACCCCCGTTGTTCGCACAGCGGGAGATGGCGTTGCCTGCAGCCCCAGACCATTGCATCCGAGGTGTGCACAGATCGAGAACAACGTCGACGTCGAGCAATAGGTCCACGCCTAACACCCCTCACGCATCGAGAAAGCCCACAAGCTCGATGCCTGATCGCCGCTCGCATCTGTCGGCCGCGCGGCTGCCGGCAAGAACGCAGCCCAGATCGCGGTAAATCGATGCAGCCACTGTCGCGCGGCATCGCACAAGGGATCGTCTTTACCTGCGGTCAGGCTGGCAGAAGCTGACGGGTCGACTTTCCCAGCGATTTCGTCGTCCGGCACTATGACGAAAACGCTGAAGCGGCGGCTTGCAAATTGGAGCGGCTGATGGAACTCAAGCCGGCCATCGTCGTAGGTGGCTTCGATCTGCATGACGTGCTCTCCAGTGAGCCTGGTTCGTTGTCCAAATCCATTGTCAATCAAGCTGTTGGGTGACTAGCACGCACTTAGCTACGCAGCATCCGTTCGATTCCCAACGGAAGACGGCCTGGCAGGCAGGCTCAATGACCCCAAAGCCGGTCGCGCCTTCCCCCTGACTGATCAGGGTTTTGCCGTCTCGCAACGAAAGCGCGATGCCCCCCCATGCCGCGGACCGAAGCAGCAAGCGCATCACGCCGAGTCACTTCTGGACGACGCCGACGATGTGGTCATCGTCGACAACGACAAGCAGTGTGATTTCATGCAGCGCCATCAACTCAATTGCAGCTTGCATGTTGCTATCGATCCCGATCGTGACCGGATTCGGCGTCATCAAGTCTGCCGCGGTCAGGGTGAAGAAGGTCGCCGCGTGTGCCTGTAAGGCGCGGCGCACGTCACCATCAGTGATGATACCAATAGCACCGTTGGACAGGCCGCTGACCAAGCCAATGCCAAGCCCGCCGCGGGAAACCGCGCTGAGCACCTCTTCGGCACTGGCTTGCGGCGAGACAAAGGGAAGGTCGTGACTCCGCATCTCCTCGCGAACGCGATGCAAGAGGCGCCGACCAAGGCTGCCGCCCGGATGGAAGCGAGCGAAATCCTGGGGTTTGAAGTGACGCGCCCGCATCAGCGCGACAGCAAGCGCGTCGCCCATCGCGAGCGTTGCAGTCGTCGATGCCGTGGGTGCCAATTGCAACGGACAGGCCTCCTTGTCCACCTTTACCGACAGATGAAAGCAGCTGTTCTTCGCCAGCGTCGACCGGAGATTTCCGGTCATCGACACGGTGGTGTTGCCATTCTCGCGAAGAAAAGGCAACAACTTGACCAACTCCTCAGTCTCACCCGAGTTGGAGATCGCGATGAAGACGTCGTCGGGCGTTACCATGCCGAGATCGCCGTGAAAAGCCTCCCCAGGATGCATAAAGAAGGACGGGGTGCCCGTGCTGGCGAGGGTTGCCGAGATCTTCTTGCCGATGATGCCTGACTTGCCCATGCCGCACACGATGACGCGTCCGGGTGCATCCAGGATTGCGGCAACCGCGGCGGAGAAGCTACCGTCGAGCATCGTGGACAGGCCGAGCACCGCCGAAGCCTCGATCTCGAATACCTCGCGGGCGATGGAGGCATAGTCGACCATCGCCGCGCCGGTGTCAGCAAGCTCCGGCATCTTGGGTCTAGAAGCGCGTGTCGAGGTTCTTGACCTTGTCACGGAAGTCGCGCGTAACGGTCTCGATGTCGCTATCGCTGGCGATCACGCGGGGGGTCAGCACCACAACCAGCTCGGTGCGTGCAGCCCTCTTGGAGGTCTCCCCAAATAACGGACCGATGATCGGCGCCCGGTACAGACCAGGCAAGCCCGACTTACCGTCCTCGCGGGAGTCCTGGATCAGGCCGCCCAGCACGACCGCCTGATTGGAGCGAACGGCCACATTGCTGGTGATGTTGCGGGTCCGAAAGGTAGGCGAATTCAGGGTCCCGCTTTCCGATTCGACGGTGCTCACCTCTTGTTCGATCTCCATCTGCACCAAACCGCCCGGCGTCACGCGGGGTTTCACGGACAGCATGACGCCGGTGTCCCGATACTCGATCTGATTGATGATGCGATCGGTGGTCGAAGTACCCTGCTGCTGTGACGTCGCGATCGGAACCTGCTGACCCACTTGGATCTTCGCGGTCTGGTTGTCCATGACCATCACGGACGGCGACGAAAGGACATTGACCAGATCATCCTCTGCCAAGGCAGAGAGGGTGGCGCGGATGGTATCCGGCTGCAAAATCACGGACCAATTGAAACCGGGGAATGTCTTCGCGGGACCGTCCGCTCCAGTTGCCAATTCCCATTGATTCTCGTAGCCGCTCCCCTTGGCGCCAAAGAAACTCCACTGCACGCCATAGCGAAGATTGCCAGTCAGCCTGATCTCGACGATGGTGGCCTCGACCAGCACCTGCAATGGCAGGATATCGAGCTGCTTCAGCGCGTCGAGGATCTTCTTGTAGTCGCGCGGGCTGGACTTCACCAACAGCGAGTTGTTGATCGTGTCGGCAACGATACTGACCGACGAAGAGAGTTCGATGGTACTTGCAACGGCGCGCCGCATGGTTGTTCCGCCCGTCTCGCCATCATCGCCGCCAATGGACGTCTCACCCAATCCCGGCGCAACACCGCCAACGCTCCGCCTGCTGGCGGATGCGGTTTCGTCGCCGGCGAAGAGCTTGGACAGGACATCGGCAAGATTCTCGGCGTCCCCGTGACGCACGCGGTAGACATAGAGCCGTTGCGCCGAACCGCCAGACGCTTCAGCCAGATCCAGGCGGTCGATCCAGGTCTGCATCTGCTTCAGGTAAGACTCCTGAGGCGAAACCACGAGAAGCGCATTTGCGGATTCCACAGGGATGAACCGGAACAGGCCCTTGAGCGGGCTGCTACCGCTCTCGTCGGCGAGCAGGGTCTCAAGTTGGGTAACGACGTCGGATGCCTTTGCATACTCAAGTGTAAAGAAACCGACCGATAGGCCAGCCATCCAATCGACGTCGAAGATTTGAATGGTGTCCAGTAGGTTGCTCATCTCAGGGCTGGACCCGGCGAGGACGATCAGATTGCGTAAATCATCGACGCGAACGATGCTGCCCTCGGGGGCTAGGGGCTCCAGGATCTTGCTCATCTCGTCCGCGCCGATATAGCGAAGCGGAACGACTTGTACAATGTAGCCTTCCGGCAGCGCGCGGGCAGAATCTCCCAACTGAGGAACGATCCGTCCGCGGACGGCGCTGTTCAGTGGAACGATCTCGTAGGTTCCAGCGTTGTCAACGAGGGCTGCATTGTTCATGCGCAGCAACGTCTCCAAGGTTGGGACCAGCAAGTCGCGCCTGAGCGGCCGGCCGGTCTGTAGCGACACCGAACCCTGCACCGCAGGGTCGAGTACGTAGTTAACACCCAGGAGATCGCCGAGGATAACCTTCACCACCTCACGAATATCGGTGCCATCGAAGTTCAGCGTCACGTCGCCGGGCGTGGTATCCACGGTGGGGCGTCCCACCTTGCGCACAAAGGTCCCAGTTCCACTGACAATGGAGTCGCGAGCCTGGGGAACCTCATCCCCACCGATCGCGATGCCGTCAACACGGGTAGAAGGGCGAGTCGACGTCCCAGCCCGATCCTCGTCGGTGATATGTCCATGGGAGCTTCCGACGCGGTCCGCTGGATCCCAGACCAGGCTCTTGCAACCGGAGACCGCCAACAGGGTAATAACGAGCCACAACCCAAGCAGCGGCAGCGATCGATTGGTCGACAGGTTCGCGAAATGGGTTTGAACTGACATCGGGCGTCGACTATTGCTCGTCCTTCGGTCGTCGCGCAGCCGGTCTCGGGGTGGCTTGGCGCCCGGCAGGCGGCGCGGCTTGTCGATTGCCAGCGTCCGTGGGTGCCGACTGTGGCGCTCCGCGCTGTTGGCCGTTTCGCTGCCTCCTGACTAGGGGCGTGGGCGGCGAGGGCGTGAAGGCTGGGGCGTTCTGATAATCTCGCAATACTAACTGATCGGTCTCGCCCTGTCGCTCAAGCACGATCCGATCGGGCTCGATTTTCTCGACCGTCCAACCGTCGAACTCATCACCCAACCGCAAACGCGTCGTCTCTCGCTGGTTTGGACGGCGCACCCAGGCCGACACGGAGGATGGGCTGATCAGGACGGCTGTGACGTCAATTCCGTCCAATTCCGTCAGCTGTTCCGGCATCGCGTCCTCCTCAGGCTCCGGATCGTCCGGCGGTGGACGTCGATCCGGAAGGAACAGCGGTCTCTCGGCCACAGAGGCATAATCCTCTATCGCCTGAGGTGGCAACAGAATCTCGCTCCCGGCGGAGGTTTCACCCGAGGTGGGCTCCGTGATCTCGCTGCTCGTACCCGTCGGAGGCGCCGGCACCCCCGGCGGCCAGTCTCGCCATTGCAGCAAGAGCACCGCGCACAGCAACAAGACGGCGAATGCCAGCGTTATCTTCACTGACTGGCACTCAGGGAATAGCCGAAAATGTCCAGCCGCACGGTTAACTGTCCGACTTGAGCTTGCCCCCGCGCTTGGCGCACGACGCGTCGCGACTGCCGTCGCTGGGGACGCGCGCGCGGCGTGGTCGACCGAACCGAGACCTGGTCTACGAACAGGAATGGACGCGCCTGCTCGATACGGTAGAGTACCTCGAGCAACTCATCCGTCGTGCCTTGCAGCTGGGTGCGGATGCGTACGCGGGGCGGCTGTTCGTCCTTGTCGACCGGCAGGATCTGGGTGCTGATGGGGCGCGCGCCCGCGCCGCGCACGACTTCTTGCACTTCGCTTTGGAGCCGTGCACCCGCCAGCGCGGGTGTCTCGGCGTCGAAGTAGAAAGCCTTGAAGTCGTCGTTCTCCTGCTCGCGCTTGAGTTCCTCGCGAAGACGGGGCAGTGTCGCCACAAGCTGTTGGTAGCGCTGCAACTGGTCTGTATCGCGGGCGAGCCGCTCATCCAGGCGTCGCACCTGTTGCCACCAAGGCAGCGCCACTGACAACAGGAGCAACAAAGGGATCAGCAATGCGAGACCCCAGGCCAGCGCACAAGTAAGGCGGTCACGCGATGTTCCGGTCATTGGGCATCGGGACGGCTGTATTTAAAGGAAATGTGGAAACGCTCCTTGCCCGTTGCTGCCACCTGCATCACCGGGGAACGAAAGCTCACCTCTTTGATCCCAGGCCCTTGCTCCAGCAGACCGATTAGAGCTGTCGCTTGACTGGACTCACCGCGGATGTCCACGTCCCCGTCGCGAAAATTCATGGTTTGTACCCAGGTGCCGTCGGGCAACAGATCGGTAAGCTCACGCAACAAGTCGGTAATTCGAGGCTGTTCTCGCTTGCGCTGCAGGACTTCGACACTCCCCAGGCGAGCCCGCTCCAACGCTTGGCGCAGCTCGTCAACTTCCGCCGCGTCGATCCGCACCTTTCGCAACTCGCGGGTCAAGGTCTCCTGCTCTTCTGTCCTTTGCCAGAGCGGAGTGACAAGCACCGCCAAGACCAGAACGAATAGCGACGCCAGCAAGACCCATGTCATAAGTGACCCAAACCGGCGCGGACGCGGGCGCTCTTGAGGTGGGAGCAGGTTGGCCTCGGGCCAGGCCCCGACCCAGCTCACGCGCGATGCCGGCGAGCCGCCCTCACGCAGACGTTCGAGCCAGTCCGTCACCTGATCGCGACGGCAGACCGCGAGATTGACCTGAAGCTTCGTGCCACGCGCGAGGATTCCGTCGATTCGTGTATCGAACAGGACATCGGCGACTTGAAATGGCGTCAGTCGATCGATTTCGTAGGAAACCACCTGTCGTAGATTGTCCTTGACCTGAGCGGGAAGCAAGACATTGCGGTGCAGGACCTGCGGCGCCGGTAACTCGAGGCAGATGTCCCGCCAGCCATGCTTGGGACTGGCCGCGATCATCGATGACAGTTGCCCACCGGTACGTAGATCGAGACCGCCGATAGAGTCACGTGCGTCGCCGAGCTGGCGAAACAGCTCCGCGTCGTCGCCATTCGGCACGACCACCAGCAGCGGATTGCGCGAAACGACGTACTGACGGAGCCTGCGGGGGAGACAGCGCAGCAATGCTTCGCGCCAGCGTTTGAGCAAATCGCCACCCGGGAGTGTTGCCGCTGTCGGCAGGCGAAGGCTGTTCAGGTTTATGGCGCGGGCCATGAGCAGAGGTCGAGACTTCTCATTTGGACAAACAGATGCGCGAGGCTTGCGCCAAGGGCGGAGGAAATGACTTCATCTCCACATTTTGTAACCCGCTTTGGGCAATGACGCAAACCGGCGTCGAGATCCTATGGTGTTGGATCTTCGCCGGGTCTCCGGATGGCCCTATCCTGCTGAATCAGGCCGTAACGGCGCCACTGGACCTCGAACGGTGGGACTAGGCCGCGCTCCAACCGCACAAGGGCCTCCATAAGGCGACCGACGCCGCCTTGACCCTCAAGGGCGACGCGGATGCGATACAGCGGCCCACCACGATCGACCGCACCGGCTCGTTCAGCACCCGGTACCACCGGTGCGTTGCGCTCTTCGACAAAGCGCTGGGCGTCCTCCAGACTCAATCCCTGGAGCGCGGCAAGTACCGAGGCCGACGCGAACTGTTGATCAGCCTGGCCATCCTCATTATCGACGCTCAAATCCGGCGCGAGGCGTTGGTACAACTCGCGCGTCATACCGAGCACCTGACGGAGTTCTTCGACACTTTCAAATGGGCCGTCGCGGGCGCCGTAAGGCAACCCAGCGGCCTCGTAGTCGCCGTCTTCGGCACCGTTGAGCTGGCTCAGGTCGTCCTCGTCGCGCCAGTCGAGGATGGCATCCACGACGGCATCACGCTGCACCTCGTCGAAAGCCTCTTCACCTTGGGCAAACTCGATCAGCATCGCCAGCTGCTCGCGCGTCGCCTCGTTGAGATTCAGCCGCGAGCCCTCGTTGTACACTGTCACCCTGAGCTTCGCTCCGTCGAAGAATAGTGAATGTGCCCGACCGTCGGGAATCCAGACCTCCTCCGCGGAGACGGTCTCGAGCGGTGTCGCGAGCAGGTTGAGCACCGTGAGACTGATCGCAGCCTCGGATAGGGCGCGAAACCGGGCCCCGTCGAGCTGGTTTCGCGTCAGTGAACTCTGCGTGCGTTGCGTCGTTGTGAGACCCAGAGCCATCACCGTCAACAGAGCGATGATCCAGAGCACCAGGACCAGCGCGATGCCTTGTTGCACCGAAGGCCTGCCGCGTCTCTTGAACGTCGCATGGAGCCCTGTTGGTGCGAGGAATCGGAGCCAAGTCACGCTGGAGTCGGTGCGGACCATTGGTCCACCCGCAACAGTTTGGGTAGGCGCCGCAACGGCGCTATCCAGGCAGCGAGTCGTGTCGATCATCCGCGTTCGAAGCACAGATGGCATCAGGGGTCCTCTCGCGTCGTCGGAGGCACGGCTGGGCCTCCGGCGCCTTGGCCGAATACATCAGAAAGACCACCGCCCGGCGGCGCTCGCTGTTGGGGCGCGCCGAAGCCTGTCTCGGCGCCGCCGGGTAGCTCAATGATGGCGGCGGGCCAGGGCTGCCGAGGCGTCGTAAGCATCAGGCGAACCTTCAGGGGCAGCCGCGGCTGCTCGATCCACTCCTCGATCCATTCCGGATCCTGCTCGCCCTCCGCGACACCAAAGTACGCAAACCGAAACGCCGCGACCTCCGGCAACAGAACCGTGCGACCGTAGGCACCGGCGGCAACATCGCGGTCAAGGGGACCGCTGTCTTGGAACAAGGTCGAGGAATCCATCAGCGGCTCCCAGGCCGGGTACTCGTCTCCGCCTTCCAGCGTTTCCGGATGCAGCAGCCAGCGCGCCATGACCAGCCGGGGATGCTCCCCGGCTTCCTCCAATCCGAAACGAAGCACATACAGGCCGGGAATACCGACATGCTCCGAGAGCGGCGCGACCAGTTCGAGACTTGCAGCATCGCCGGCGAACACCGGCAGCGATACGCCATCGACCACGAGGCTGCGTTGCTGGGTCTGCCGCAGTGTGCGTTCGATGAAGTTGCGCGCTACGCGCAGGTCTCCGACGCGCTCGGACACAATCTCGACACCTTCCCAGGCGCGTGAGCCGAGGCGAAGGCCCGAGAACATGAGGACCGTGATGATCGTGATCAGCACCAAGGCAATCAACAGTTCCACCAGCGTGAAGCCATGCTCGGGACTGGCGTTTCGACGCATCGGCCGGGGGGCTGACAACCACTTGCTCGCCGAGACGCGACGCGCAAACACCGTCAGTAGGGCTCGCCCAGGCGCACCGTTCTCAACACGACACGTCGCGCACCGTTAGAGCTGGGCCAGGAGGCAACCGCAGTAATGAGGTAGGCCTGCGCGGGCGGATTCTCGCCGATCCAACCCTGGGGCCGATAGGGATCGATGTTGACGATCCAGTCCATACCGTCTTCCGGGTCGCCGGAATGGACGCCTTCCTCGAGTGGGATCTCCGCGCCGACGCTGTTGAGGCGGGCCTCCGCCAGCGACACCGCGCGGCTGTAGCTACCGCTCAAGGCGGTGGTATTCATCGCGCGCGAGAATATCTGCAGCAGCACACCCAGTGACAGTGCCAGGATGGCAAAGGCCACAAGCACTTCGATCAGCGAGAAGCCTGTTTCCACACGCGATGGGCAGACACCTCGGATCCGTCGCGCAGGGGAGTCAGCCGCGACGCGGCAAACCCAGGCGCCGCGATCGCACAGGAAGGATCCCGAATGGCCGTAGCGTGGCATCGAGCCCCTTCTAAAACGCCAGAACAAGCTCGTGCTGGTCATTCCCGAGCCCATTCCGCGACCAGGATTCGGCCCGTGAGCCAGTTCACGCCCACTTGGTAGCCGCCGTCGCCACGCTTGAGAATGACACGCCCGCCGGTGGAGCTGCCGTCCGGGAAGAAGCGAATGGCGCCTATCGCCTCGCTTTGCATCTCGCCCTCGGCGGCCACCAGTTCGACATCGAGGCCGCCGGGCAGGCTCCCACGGCGGTGATCACCATCAACCCGATAGGCATTGTTCTCGACGTCAATGACCCACGCGGCATCGCGTCCCTGGGCGATGGCTATCTCCCGCGCCAGGCGCAAAGCGCCCGCGGTCCGCCGCGCCGCCGCCTTAAGTTCCACGCCCGGCATTGCCGCAGAGATCAAGGGCGGCACAACGGCCATGAGCAGTCCGGCGATGGCGAGCACGACCAAGAGTTCGACCAGCGTAAACCCGTGGCGCGCCAAGGCGATGCTCCGTAGCTCAGGGGTCATGACCGCCATAGATGCAGGAGGACCATGCCTCGATGTTCTTGTTTTGTAGGGCATAGCCCACGTGCAGCAATCGGCCGGACATGGCGCTTTGCGGCTAGGTGGTCTCCCAGCTGCGCAGGTCCTTGTTGTCGCCCTCCCCCCCTTCTTGGCCGTCGGCCCCCAGGGACCAGATGTCATAGGGTCCGTTCTGCCCCGGAGCGCGGTAATTGTAATCGTTGCCCCAAGGATCCTTGGGTACCGTAGCCTTTTTCAGGTAGGGACCGTTCCAGTTCGGCGCATTGCCGGGATCCGTCACCAAGGCAGACAGACCTTCCGAGGTGTCGGGATAGCGGCCGACCTCGAGCCGGTAAAGGTCAAGCGTAGCCGCCAGATCCTCGATCTGCAGGGATGCGGTCTTGGTCTTGGAGCTGCCAAGGAATTTCATGACCTGGGGGCCGACCAGCCCGGCCAGAAGCCCAAGGATAGCGAGCACCACCAGCAGTTCGACCAGCGTGAAGCCGTGTCCGAGGCGGCGATGGGGTCTTGCGTCGGTTCTCATTGATAAACTCCTGGAATTGAAACGGATTTAGCGAAAGGCATTGGTCCGATACCGGCCACGAACAGCCTGGAGAGAGGCACAGGAAGGTCAGAAAACCAGTTCGTTGGCACCCAGAATCGCCATTAAGATGGAGATGATGATACCGGCGACGATGATACCCAGGCCGACGATCAGAGCTGGTTCCAACAGCGTGAGCATGCGTTGAACGCTTTCCTTCGTCTCGCGGTCGAAGATGTTCGCGACCTTCGCCAACATGGCATCCAGCGTGCCGGATTCCTCGCCGACGCGGATCATTTGTAACGCGAGTTCCGGCAGCACCCCATGGGTGGCCAGGGGTTCGGCCATTCCACGGCCATGCTTCAGGTCGTCGCTGACCTCGTCCAGGCCATCGCCAATTTTGCGATTGTCCACGACCTCTTTGGCCAGATTAAGGCCGCTCAAGAGCGGCAGCCCATTTTTCAGCAATGTCGATAGGGTATGGCAAAAACGCGCGGTCTCCATCTTCCAGATCAGATCGCCGAACAGCGGCAAGGCCATGACCTTGTAGTCGAATCGACGGCGATTGTCCGGGTTTTGAAGCCAGCGCTCGACGATAACGGCGATCACCGCCACCATAACCAACAGCGCCCACCAATAGCCGCGAAACAGTTCCCCTGTGCCGACGACGATCCGCGTCGGCAGGGGCAGGGCGGCTCCCATATCTTCGAACAGCACGGTGAACTGTGGCACAACGAACACCAGCAGCATGACCACGGACAGACCGGCGATGACCAGCAGGATCATCGGATAGACGAGCGCCGACTGCACGGTACCGCGCAGTTCCGCGCTGCGCTCCAGATAGTCTGCCAGCCGTGTCAAGACCTCGGCCAGAGCACCACTGGCCTCGCCAGCGCGCACCATATTCACGTAGAGCTTTGGGAACTGGCCTTCCTGGGCCTCCAGCGCGGCGGAGAAAGTCGCACCACCCCGCACCCGGTCCTGCAGGTCCGCGAGCACCTTGACGACATGCTCCTCCGCAGTCAAATCAAGCAGGACCGCGAGAGAGCGATCCAGCGTCAGGCTTGCCTCTAAAAGCGTCGCGAGCTGACGCGTCAGTATCTCGATGTCCTTGGGTGACAGACTGCGCCGTTTGCGTCGCGCCAGCTGCGCCGTTAGGCCGCCAGCCGAGCGGGTCTGAATTGGAATCAGGCCCTCGGCCTGGAGCTTGCGGATCAGCGCGCTTTCGTCCTGCGCGTCTTGCTCGCCCTCCAGCTCCTCGCCATCGAGCTTGACCGCTTTGTAGTAATACCTGGGCATGTGCAGAGGGGCTGGGCGCAACAACGATTATGAAGGACGCGGTCTAGACCAACAGTCCGAAATGAAACGGTTCCCCGGGTTCGGAGGCACTCAATCCTCCGCCGCAACGCGGAGCACTTCTTCGATGGTGGTTCTGCCGTCGGCGACCTTTCGTAGGCCGTCCTGGTACATGGTCATCATGTCTTGGTCGACGGCGATGCGTTGGATCTCGGTCGCCGTGGCGTGGGAAAGCACGGCCTGACGAACCTGGTCACTCATCAACAGGACCTCTGCGATGACCAGCCGACCCCGGTAACCGGTACCGTTACACGCCTTGCAGCCGCCGGGGCGATACAGGGTCAGAGGCGCGTCATCAGGCATCGGCAGGTGTAGGAAACGGGCCGCCATCTCCGGCAGCGGCTCATAGGGCACTCGGCAATCCGCGCAGAGCCTGCGTACCAACCGCTGGGCCAGGATACCGTTGATGGTGCTGGTGAGGAGATAGTCCTCGACGCCCATATCGAGGAGACGGGTCACGCCACTGGCCGCGTCATTGGTATGCAGCGTCGACAAGACAACGTGACCCGTTAGGGCGGACTGCACGGCGATGCGAGCCGTTTCCACATCGCGCATCTCGCCCACCATGATGATGTCCGGGTCCTGGCGGACGATGGCGCGCAGCGCATGCGCGAAGGTCATGCCAATGGAAGCCTTGACTGGAATCTGGTTGATGCCGGGCACCTGGTACTCAACCGGATCCTCGACCGTGATGATCTTGCGGTCCTCGGTATTGAGACGGCTCAATGCCGTGTAGAGCGTGGTGCTCTTACCGCTGCCGGTCGGACCGGTTACCAGGAAGATGCCGAAGGGTTGCTCCAGCACCTCGAGCACCCGGTCACGGGGCGGCCCATCGAAACCAAGGGCGTCGAAGTCGAAACTGACGCTCTCCTTGTCCAACAAGCGCATGACCACGCTCTCACCAAACATGGTGGGCACCGTCGACACGCGCAGGTCCAACTCCTTACCCTGGATGCGCAACGGTATGCGTCCATCCTGTGGCAACCGGCGCTCAGCGATATTGAGCTTGGACATGATCTTGATACGGGAGATCACCGCGGCAGTGGAACGGACCGGCGGAGACTCTGACTCCTTCAGGATGCCGTCGATACGGTAGCGCACCTTGAGCTGGTCGGCGAAGGGCTCGATATGCACGTCGGAGGCACGCGATTCCACCGCGCGCTGCATGATCTGGTTCACCAGCCGGATCACCGGCGCTTCGCTCGCCAGGTCGCGCAGGTGCTCGATGTCTTCTTCGCTGAAGTTGCCGAGTTCGGCCTCCAACTCGGTCTCTGTGCTCTCGTCTTCGGGCTGCTCGTAGAGTCGCTCCAACGCGGCATCGATTTCGGCGGACAGCCCCACGCGCAACCGTACTGGGCGGCCGGCGGCCATCTCCACCGCCTGCAGCGTATAGCGGTCCACCGGATCGGAAACGGCGACCTCCAAACCCTGATCGTCCTCACGCAGGGGCACGATGTGCGCGTCCTTCAGAAACCGGAGACTCAAATCGTCGACCGACACGGGCGCGTCCGGGAAGTCGTCGGCGACGATTAATTCCAGGTCGAGCACCGCCGCCATCGCCGCGGCCATGTCGCGATCCGACACCAGCCCCAGGCGCACCAGCATGACGCGTAGGGGATCACCGCTATCGTCGGACAGCTTGGTCGCCCGCGCCAGGTCGCCAGCCGGCAGTTTGCCGCGTCTCTGAAGGTGATCGATCACACGCGCCTCCGAAGACAATGAAGCGATACGGCCTTCGGCGGGCAACGACGGCGGCGGGGCCGGGTTCTCATCGTCGCTCCAGGTCTCAGCTTGACGTCTGGCTTCCTGCGGCCTGGACGGGGACAATGCGGGGCCGTCGAGCACGGACGCTTGGTCATCCGGCGCGCCATTGCTAGACGACACCGCAGCGATTTCCGCGCCAGCGACAGGCTGATCGTCAGTGTCCGCGGCTTGACCTGCATCCCCAGCCGCGATGTCATCGACTTGCGCCTCGGCGACGGGAGCGACGTCGGACGGGGCGACGGCGTCGGCGGCTCGGGCCCCGGAGTCATCCCCGTTACCGAAATCCATCCCGTCGACCTCGTCTTCCAGACCCAATAGAGGGTCCCGGCGCTCGTACTCCAGCTCAGGGAGGTCGATGTCCAACAGGTCGACATCCGGCTTGGTTGACGCCGCGGACGCATTGTCCCGGTGCGCTGGATCAATGCTGATGGACTCGTTCATCGATCTCCTCCAGGTCGTCGGGGATAGCGGAATGTCCCTGTGCACACCACTGCGGCACCAACCGCTGCAGACTCAGCACCACGGCATCGAGATCGCTGCGTTGCAAGGCCAGGCACATCGCTTCAAGGGCTTGCTGAACGCCACGCGAATCATCCGCCGGGCGTCGTGCTGCGCGAATCTTTGGATGACTCGTCTTGATCAGATCCTCGGCATCGTAGAAAAGCTCTTCGAATTGCTTCTCACCTGACCTCAGACCGATATAGCGTATCTCGATGTCCTGGCCAGGCTCACGTCCGGACAAGCGAATCATCTGCTCCGCCATATAGCTGATCTTGACCGCCTCACCCATGTCGAGCACAAAGATCTCGCCGCCTTCGCCGATGACCGCCGCCTGCATGATCAACTGGCAAGCCTCTGGGATGGTCATGAAGTAGCGTTCGATCTCCGGATCTGTAACCGTGACCGGACCGCCGCTTTCGATCTGGCGTTGGAACAGCGGCACCACGCTGCCGGCGGAGCCGAGCACGTTGCCGAAGCGCACGGTGATGAAGCGCGTCTTTGACCGCGTTGCGAGGTCCTGGCACAGCATCTCCGCGACGCGCTTGGTGGCGCCCATGACGTTCGCGGGATTCACCGCCTTGTCCGTGGAAATCAGGACAAAGCGCTCACAGCGCCAGCGGTCCGCGCTCTCGGCGACAACACCAGTGCCAAGTACATTGTTACGCACCGCGGCCCGAATCTGGTTCTCGAGCATCGGCACGTGCTTATAGGCGGCGGCGTGAAAGACGATCTGCGGCCTCTCTTGGCGGAACAATGCGTCAATGCCAACGCGATCACCGACGTCGGCAAGATAGCGGGTGAAATCGAGTTTCGGGTGATGCTCAAGAAACTCGGCCTCCAATCGATAGAGGTTGTATTCGGTATTGTCCACCATGATAAGCCGACGCGGTTTGGCGGCGATCACCTGGCGACACAACTCCGAACCGATCGAGCCACCGGCACCCGTGATCAGCACCACCCGATCGGCAAGACCGTCGCGCAGGGCGTCCCAGTCCAGCTTCACCGGGGTACGACCAAGCAAATCCTCGATGGAGACCGGACGCAGCTGATTGATCGTTACCTGGCCCGAGAGCAGATTCTGCAACTGAGGCACGGTGCTGAACTTCTTTCCAGTGCGTTCGCAGATCTCCACGAGGCGCTGCATTTCAAGCGCCGACGCCGTGGGCACAGCCAGCATGATCAGGTCGACTGACATGTCTTCGACCACCTGGGGAATCATGGCGGTGGTGCCCTTGATCGGGATCCCGTGGATGTCGCCTCCCTGGCGGCGCAGGGTATCGTCGACAAAGGCCACGGGATCATAGGTGCGTGCGCGGTCTCGGCGCATCTCCCTCGCCAGGGTTTCGCCGGCCCCTCGGGCGCCGACGATCAGTACCCGAACACCGGAATGCAGCGCCAGCCGATGGTCTTTGAGCCAGCGATAAATGAGCCGCGGCCCCGCCAGCAGTATGAGCTGGAACAGCAGGAACAGCAGCGGCACCGAGCGCGGCAAATTCTCGCCACGGTCGTAGACAAACAGCACCAGCATCACCAGCACCGTGGCAGCGAAGACCGCCTTGGTAATGCGCACCAGATCCGGCAGTGACGCGAAGCGCCAAACACCGCGATACAGCCCGAAGCCCCAATAGACGATGCCGCAAACGACCATGACCAGCGGCAGTGTCTCGACTGCGGTGACGCGAAACTCAGGCGGAATCTGCTGCAGGTTGAACCGCATCCAGTAAGCCAGCATCCACGCGGCCGGCACCATCAACAGATCGTGCGAAAAAGCAGCGGTTCGCGAGCGAAGCCGATCGAACCAGCGCTTGACGGGGCGGTTCATTGCTCTGGGCCTTGTGCGATCCGCTCGGCCAGGCCGACGCGCACATGGATCAGACCATAGACGGCCGACCAGCCCAGAACCAGCATCCATTGTTCACGCACGGAGATGTTCAAGGCGGCGACCGCGCTAGCCGCCGCCGCCGCCATGACGAGGTAGCCGCCGAGCAGGGTGCGGCGGTGCCCCCAACCCGCCAAGACCAAGCGCTGGTAGTGATGAGAGCAGTGCGCACGCCAGAACGGCTCGCCGGCAACAATGCGACGCAGCAGTGTCCAGCTGGCATCGACGATGAAGGGTGAGAAGATGAGCCAGCCAATCCAAAGTGGGAACAGACCGAGCCCAGCGCCCCAAAGTGTCATGACGGCGGCTAGCAGACCGAGAACAGACGAGCCGACATCACCCAGAAAGATCCGCGCGGGCGGAAAATTGCCCGTCAAAAAGCCTGCCGCCGCTGCGGCGACAGTCAGTGCGGTCATAGAAAAAAGGGGAGCATCGCCGATCAGGCCCAGCGTCGCCATGGCGCCGAAGCCGAACACGGCCATACCGCCAGCAAAGCCGTCCATGCCATCCATGAAATTGTAGAGATTAATCATCCACACAATGTAGATCAGCGTCAACGCCAACGCGAGCCAGGCGGGCAGCGCGCCGTTGAGCCCAGGCAGTCCGATCTGGTCCCATTGCAACCCGCCCAGGTAGAGCAACAGGGCAGCCGCGGCGTGCGCGATAAGCCGATAGTGCTGGGGCAGGCCGCAGTGATCGTCCAACAGGGACACACCACCCACCAAGATCATCGCAAGCGCGATCCAGCCGAACGGACCGGTTGCCGCCGTCGACGCCAGCAGCAGGATCAGACCAAGCGCAATCGCGATCAAGACCGCAACACCGCCGGTCCGTGGAACCGGGGTCCGATGCAAAGATCGCTCGTTTGGGTGATCGACGATGCGCAAAAACGGGATGGCATTGCGGCTGAGCATCCTTGTAAGCGCAGCACTGGTCAAACCGGCTAAGAGTGCGGCCGCGATGGCGACCATCCAAGGGAAATTGTCCGCTGACTGCACCAAGACGCCCCGATACCAGGAGCGCGCTCAGGCCGGGCGCATCAGCGCGCTCTCCACCGTGACGCGGACGTCCCGTCCGACCAGGATTTCGATGAGCTTCAACGCGAAATCCATCGCGGTTCCAGGACCGCGGGAAGTGACGACCCTACCGTCGGTGACGACGGAATCCTCAACCAGGCGAACAGACGGAAAATCGGCTGCGCGTATCGCCCCAGGATAGCTAGTCGCCCGATGCCCGTCGAGCAGCCCCGCACTTGCCAGTACCTTAGGCGCGGCGCAAATTGCAGCGCTCCAACGGGCTCGCTCGGCTTGGCGGCCGAGCAGACTGTGAATGCGCGCATCCTCGTCAAGATGCGTCGCGCCCGGCAGCCCACCCGGCAGAATCACCATATCGAAATCCTGATCGAGCACCTGGTCCAGGTTGGTATCCGC
>JBATTL010000263.1:0-1730 GCA_049670525.1 Thiohalocapsa sp.
CCGCAAAGCCCACCCTGGTGCTCACCCTGTCCTCCTTGTGTCTGTCGTCATCGGCCCAGCTCCGGGCTGATGACCAGGCACTTTTTTTTGATCAGACCGGCTATCGTATCGACCGTTTCCGCGCGGCGGTGCCCGAAAGCGTCGACGGTGCGAAGACCATCGATACCCATGAAGCCAAGCGATTGCTCACCGCGGACGGCGACCTGGTACCCATACTGATCGACGTGTTGCCGACTCCACCCCGTCCCTCTGGGCTTTCCGAGAGGACCCTTTGGCTACCGCCCGCGCATCGCAGTATCCCGCATACCGCCTGGCTACCCAATGTTGGTTACGGCAGAATCTCCGATGAGCTCGACGCCTATTTCCGCGACAACCTTCAGCGATTGACTGAAGGTAACAAGAATCGGCCCGTTATCGTCTTCTGCCAAGCCGATTGCTGGATGTCATGGAACGCGGCTCGTAGGGCCGTCGAGTACGGCCACCAAGCGGTTTACTGGTATCCCGATGGGACCACGGGATGGGAGGCTGAGGGCCTCTCCCTCGAAGCCATCGAGCCGGTCCCAATGGACTGATCCATGGGAGAAACGCAATCGAATTGGCAGCCGGGATAAGGACAGTGCCGGCTGGCAAATGGAACGCCCGCGGCTTTCCCGGGCAGACGGCATGGACATAGCTTTCGCGTCAGCACGAAGCAGCCGAGATCAAGTCGTACGGCAGGTAACGACGCATCGCACGGGTACAGTTCGGGCTAGGTCCGCGCCAACGAAGGCTGGACTCGTCCAGGTCGCTCGACTGTACCGCACGCTTCGAAGCCACTCGGACATTTGAGAACGAGGTACTCAGACCATGATGGAATTCAAGAAAATTGCCGGCACGGCGATTGCCGTCGGCATCGTGGGGTTTGTGATCGCTCAACGACCCGAACAACAGCCGGTTGCACCGCCGACGGTCGCGGCACCTGAAACCAGCGAATCCGCCGTGGTGACAACGGTCAGCAACGTCGACAGCAACGACCTGACCGTGATGCAGAACAACCCGAAGGAATGGGTGATGCCGGGCGGCGACTATGCCAATACCCGCTACAGCGAGCTCGATCAGATCAATAAAGAGAATGTCAATAGCCTGAGAGTCGCCTGGAGTTTCTCCACGGGTGTGCTGCGTGGTCATGAGGGTGGCCCGTTGGTGATCGGGGACGTGATGTACGTCCACACGCCCTTCCCGAACAAGGTCTTCGCGCTGGATCTGAACCAGGACGGCAAGATCATCTGGAAGTACGAGCCACGGCAGGACAGCAGCGTCATTCCGGTGATGTGCTGTGACACCGTCAACCGCGGCGTAGCCTACGGTGATGACAAGATCTTCCTGTATCAGGCGGACACCACGCTGGTCGCGCTCGATGCCAAGACCGGTGAGAAGCTGTGGTCCGCGGCGAATGGCGACTCGACCAAGGGTGAGACCGGCACCGCGGCACCGTTGGTGGTCAAGGACAAGGTCTATGTCGGCATCTCCGGTGGCGAGTTCGGCGTGCGCGGACACCTCACGGCCTACAACATCGCCGACGGCTCCATGGCTTGGCGCGGCTACTCCATGGGACCCGACTCCGACACGCTGATGGACCCGGTCAAGACCACCCATCTCGGCCAGCCGGTTGGCGAGAACTCCGGAACCAACACCTGGGAAGGCGACCAGTGGAAGATCGGCGGCGGCACCACCTGGGGCTGGTTCTCTTA
>JBATTL010000264.1:0-1704 GCA_049670525.1 Thiohalocapsa sp.
ACTCCGGACTGCTGCCGCTGTAGCCGAACAGCTTGGGCAACTGGCCGACGATGATCAGCAGGGCAATCCCATTCAGGTAGCCGGTCAGGATCGGCTGCGACAGAAAATTGGCCATAAACCCGAGCCGGCCGAGTCCCGCAAGCACGTACAACAGCCCGGTCATCAGGGTCAGCCCCAACAGCAGCATCGTGTAACGTTCCGCATCGCCGCCCGCCAACGGCGCCAGGGTCGCCGCCACCAGGATGCAGGTCGCCGCGTCGGGACCGGTCATCAACTGCCGTGAAGAGCCGAACAGCGCGTATGCAAACAACGGAAAGATGGCCGAATACATGCCGACGATCGGAGGCACTCCCGCCAGATCCGCGTAGGCAATGCCGACGGGCAGCGCAATGGCCGCCACCGACAGGCCGGCGGCGATGTCCTTGGGCAACCAGGCCGGCCGATACTGCGCCAGCGCGACCAAACCGGGGACCGTGCGCTGAATCAGTTGGCGCACCCCGTGAGCGGATTGTGTTTGCGACATAGACGTCATTCTCACCTTGGATCGATCAACCTCGAAAGAGCGTAGCGTCGCGCACCCACAAGGCGAGAAGCGTGGCGCAGAAAATCACAACAAAAACCGCGGCTTGACTCGATAAGGAAGCGGTCAACCGCTCTTTCTAGGTTCAGGTCAGGCAGTCGATACGCCACTTCAAACCGAACTACGCCTGCATCATCGCGGATGTTAGCCGCTTGGGTCTGGCATTCTCCCGACCCTCGCCTGTTTCTGGGGAAAATACGCATCGAGCACATAGAGCGCAGCGACGGCGTAGATCGCCGCCATGCCGAGCTCGCCCAAGCGGTCGGCGAAGTTGGCGCCGCCTGCGTCGCTGAAGGGGATGATCGATTCGCCGTAGAGGATCATCACCACGCTCAGGGCAAACCCAGCCAGCGGCGCCCAGGGCGCATCGGACGTAATCATGCGGGCGAGGACCAGCATGACGGCCAGTGTCATCGTTGCAATGAACGGGAAGTGCGGCGCCATGACGGTGAGCTGGTACATGACCAAGGTGAGTAGACCTGCCGCGACATTGGCTGCGAGGATGCCCTTGGTGACGGTAAGACCGCGCGCCAGGTTGGCGCTATAGGCATAGATGGCGATGTAGATGGGTGTGTGGACGTTGGTCCAGCCGAAGCTGAAGTAGGCGACCGCGTAGGAGCCGGTGATGGCCGTCAGGATCCAGGCACGCCGGCTCACCTCGGCCGCCGGCAAGACCGGCTTCGGAGCCGGCGCCGGCTCGGTCGGCAGTGGCGGAATCAGGGCGAAGAGGAGCAGCGTCACCGCCAGCGAGATGCCGACGTTGCCGACGAACGAGCCGGCGACATCCCGCGTGATCTCCAGCGTGGTGTTCGCGACCATCGGCACAAGCATCAAGCCGACCAGCAACAGGATCAGCACCAGCGACGCGCCCCCGCGCAGCCCGTAGCGGAAGGTCCAGAACAACGCGGGGAAGAGCGCGATCAGAAAGAGCGCCGGGTAGGCCTGCGACACGCCTCCCGCGACCAGGCACAGGGCCATGATCAGGAACGTCACCAGGAGGATGCCGACCGCCGCGCGCGGGGTCGGCGCCCTCGGCGCTTGCAACAAGGGCGCAGTGAAGATGGGCGCCAGATAGGCCAGCGTCCAGTCGTAGGCCAGCGCAATGACGAAGGTGAGGGTGACGC
>JBATTL010000265.1:0-4010 GCA_049670525.1 Thiohalocapsa sp.
TTACGTCCAGGACGGTTGGTTAGACTTAAACGAGATTGCCGAGATCGAGGTCAGATCTGCTGACGTTGAAAGATATTCGCTTCAGGATGGCGACATATTGATGAACGAAGGCGGAGATAACGACAAACTTGGACGAGGAACGGTGTGGAAATGTCAGATCTCTCCTTGTTTACACCAAAATCACGTATTTGCAGTGCGACTTAGTGAGATGGAACCGGAATGGGTTGCGCGATGCACGGAAGCGGCGTACGCAAAGTTCCACTTCTTCAGGCGCGCCGTTCAATCTACTAATCTTGCATCGATTTCACGGACCGTCGTAGGCGAGCTCGCAATTCCGTTGCCGCCGAGAGACGAGATTGTCCGGATACTCGGATCACTCGGTACCGAATTGCGCCAGTCGTCTGAACAAATGGACAGGATCGATCAATCTGTTGCCTTTCTCGCAGAGTATCGAAGCGCCCTGATCACAGCCGCCGCCACCGGCCAAATCCCGGAATGGCGATGAGCCGCGAGCCCACGGCAATCATGCGCGAATCGCCGCGAGTCCTGCTCATCACCGGCCCCAACGGTGCCGGCAAGACGACCTTCGCCAGGGAGTTCCTGCCCGCTGAGGCCGATTGCCCCGAGTTCGTCAACGCCGATCTAATCGCCGCGGGTTTAAGTCCCTTCCGACCGGAAACCGCCGCCTACCGCGCCGGGCGCTTGATGTTACGGGAGATCGATCGATTGGCGGCGAGCGGCGTGAGCTTCGCCCTCTAGTCCACCTTGAGCGGCAGGACCTATGTGCAGCGCATTCCCGACTGGCGCGCTAGGGGCTATGTGGTGAAGCTGTTCTTTTTGAGCCTGCCCAACGCCGACTTTGCGGTTTCGAGGGTACGGCAAACGGGTGCGGGAGGGCGGCCACGATGTTCCTGAGGCAACGGTTCGCCGTCGATTCGCCGCCGGCCTGAGCAATTTCGAGCGCCTCTACCAACCAATTGTCGATGCCTGGGCGTTGTACGACAATTCCGGTATCGCTTCCGTCCTGTTGAAGCAGGGATTTCTTGGTGATGCACATGCACAGTGAGACTTCCGAACGAGACGATTTCCAAGCCGCATTGAGGGCCATGCGACGCGCCGCCGAGATCGCGCGTGCCCGAGCCCGAGCCAGTACAGGCGTGTTGGTCGTGTCGCGCGATGGACAAATGGTCGCAGAACCGGTTGCGCAGGGCTCTCGCGATGATTCGCAAGGGAAAGCATGACGCGGGTGACCGTCAGTCCTGATGTTCTGCGCTGGGCACGCGAGCGCGCGGGCCTACCTATCGAAGACCTCATCGGCCGCTTCCCGAAGCTCGCTGTCTGGGAGCGCGGGGAGTTGGCGCCGACATTTAACCAACTGGATGCCTTCGCCAAGGCCACCCATGTGCCGTTCGGCTTCCTGTTCCTACCGGAACCGCCGGACCTGCCGATGCCAATCCCGGACTTCCGCACGTTGAGCAATCAGCAGACGGGCGCGGTCAGTCCGGACCTGCTGGACACCATCTACGCCATGCAGCGCCGCCAAGCGTGGCTGCGCGAGGAACGGCTGGATGTCGATGCGGAGCCGCTCGCCTTCGTCGGCAGCGCCCGCCTGTCGGACGACCCGGAGGCGATCGGGCGAGAGATGCGTCTGGTGCTCGGACTCGGTGACGGTTGGGCGGCGCAAGTGCGGACCTGGCAGGAGGCCGTGAGCGCCCTGCGCGGCGCCATCGAGAGGGAGGGGGTCATTGCGGTGATCAACGGCATTGTCGGCAACGACACACACCGCCGGCTGAACGTCGAGGAGTTCCGTGGTTTCGCGCTGACCGATGACCTGGCTCCGCTGATTTTCGTCAATGGCGCGGACGCCAAGTCAGCCCAGATGTTCACGCTGGCCCATGAGCTGGCTCACCTCTGGCTCGGCGCCGAAGGGGCGGGGCTGTCCGGTTTCCCCGGCATCTTTCCCGATGGCGGTCGCGTGGAAACTTTTTGCGACCGGGCCGCGGCGGAGTTTCTCGTGCCGGTGGCCGAGCTTCGGGCGCTCTGGCCGCAGGTGAAGCGCGATGCGTCGCCGTTCGAGACGCTCGCGAGCGAATTCAAGGTCAGCCCCATCGTCATTGGGCGCCGGGCCATGGACTTGGGGCTGGTGGAGCGCCAGGCGTTCTTCGACTTCTACTATGCCTACCTCCAGCGCGAGCGAAAGCAGAAGGCCCAGGGTGTCGGCGGCGGCAGTTTCTATAACAACCAGAACGTGCGCGTGGGCCGGCTGTTCGCCATACAGGTGATGCGCGCGGCCAAGGAGGGGCGGATCGGGTTCAAGGAGGCTTATGATTTGACCGGATTGAAAGGCGGCACCTTCCAGGAGTACGCGCGCCGCCTCGGTGTGGAATTGCCATGAGGCCGGAACCGATCTACGTCATCGACTCCGATGTCTTCATCTCGGCTAAAAACAGCTATTACGCCTTCGTGATATGTCCGGGCTTCTGGGACAGTCTGATCCACCATCATCAGCAAGGCCGGGTGCACAGCCTGGATCGCATTCAGCAGGAGTTGCTCGCCGGGCACAAGGACGAAGACCTGGTGCAGTGGGTGAAGAATGACGTGCCCGATGGCTTCTTTGTGCCGACCCAAGACGTGGACGTCATCCGTGCCTATCAGGACATCATGCTTTGGGTGCAACGCAATCCGCAGTACGTGGACAATGCGAAGGCTAAGTTCGCGACGGAGGCGGACGGCTGGCTGGTGGCCTACGCTCGTGTGATGGGTGTGGACGTCGTGACCAACGAGCAGCCCCGGCCCGAGGCACGCAACCGCATCCTGCTGCCGGACGTGTGCAATCAGTTCGGCGTGCGTTTCCACGACACCTTTGCCATGCTGAAGTCACTGCATGTGCGTTATGACTTTGCGACGGAGAGCTGATGCCTGGACATGATGAAGCCGCGTTCGAGACCGCCATCGAGTTCGGCCTGACGAGCGCGGGCGGTTACGAGAAGCGCGGGCCGACGGACTACGACGAGTCGCTGGGCCTGTTCCCGGCGGACGTGATCGGCTTCCTCCAGGACGGCCAACCCGCTAAGTGGCAGGCGCTGGATGCGCTACTCGGACCTAAGACGGCCGCGACCGTGCTGGACAGCCTGGCCAAGGAGCTGGAACTCAAGGGCTCGCTCCATGTGCTGCGCCACGGGTTCAAGTGCTACGGCAAGACCTTCCGCATGGCCTATTTCCGGCCGAACACCAGCATGAACCCCGAGGCGGCGGAGCACTACGCCAGGAACCGACTGACGATTACGCGCCAGGTTGCCTTCACCTCGGTCATGAAGAAGGCGGACGGCGCGAATGCCAACAGGCACCGCCGCTGCATCATCGACGTGACCCTGGCCGTCAACGGCATCCCTGTCGTCACCGCCGAACTGAAGAACCCGCTGACTGGCCAGCGCGCCGCTAATGCCATGCGCCAGTACGAGAGCGAGCGGGACGAGCGCGATCTTCTCTTCGCCTTCAAGCAGCGAACGCTGGTCCACTTTGCCGTGGACCCGGACGAGGTGTGGATGACGACCCGGCTCCGGGGCAAGGAGACCCAATTCCTGCCCTTCAACCGGGGCAATAACCATGGGGCGGGCAATCCGCCGGTCGAGGGCAACTGGAAGACCCATTACCTCTGGGACGAGGTGCTGCAGGCCGACAGCCTGTTGGAAATCCTGCAACGCTTCATGCACCTGGAAGTGAAGAAAAAGAAGGTCAAGACCGACAAGGGCGTGCGCACCGTGCGGAAGGAGGCCATGATCTTTCCGCGCTATCACCAGCTCGACGCGGTTCGAAAGCTCGTCGCGCACGCGAAGACCCATGGCGCTGGCCGAAACTACCTGATCCAGAACTCGGCGGGTTCGGGCAAATCGAACTCGATTGCCTGGCTCGCGCACCGGCTGGCCAGCCTGCACGACGCGCAGGATGAGAAGGTGTTTCACTCGGTCATCGTGGTGACCGACCGGCGTGTGCTCGATCAGCAGTTGCAG
>JBATTL010000266.1:0-2087 GCA_049670525.1 Thiohalocapsa sp.
ACCCGCGGCTGCGCGACGGGGAGATCCTGGCGGCGGGGACCGAGTTGGCGCGCATCGACCCCATCGACTACGAGCTGGCGCTGGCGCAGGCGCAAGCCGAGCTCGCGGAACTCGGGGTGCAGGAGCAAAACGCCCGCGCATCGCTCGAGATCGAAGAGCGCAATCGCGACCTGGCCAATCAGGAACTGGAACGGCTGCGCAAACTCGCCAAAAAGGGCACCGCTTCCGCGAGCGACGTGGACCAGGCGGAGCGTACCGCGTTGACCAGCAACAGCGTCGCTCAGAATCTGCGCAACACGCTGACCCTGATCCCAACCCAGCGCCGGGTGCTGGAGAGCCAGACGGCCCGTGCCGAACGCGACCTGGAGCGCACCCGTATTGTGGCGCCCTTCGATCTGCGCGTGGCCGATCTGGACGTGGAGGCGGATCAGTATGTCGCCGTCGGCCAGACGCTGTTTGAAGGAGATTCGGTGGACCGGGTAGAGATGGACATCCAGGTGCCGCTCCATAGCCTGCGGCGCTTGTTCCTGAACCGCCCGCATCCGGCTGTGGATCTGACCCGATTGAACGAACTCCTGCCAGAGCTGGCCGGGCTTGATCCGCTGGTGCGGCTCGATCTGGGCGATTCCGTGGCGGAATGGCAGGCGGAGTTCGTGCGCATGAACGACCAAGTGGACCCGCAGACCCGCACCATGGGCGTGGTGGTGGCGGTCGACCGGCCCTTCGATAAGATCATCCCCGGCCAGCGCCCGCCTCTGTCCAAGGGTATGTTCGTCCAGGTGCTGCTCCGTGGGCGCGCGAACGGCCCACGGGTGGTCGTGCCCCGCAACGCCGTGCGCGACGGTGCTGTCTATGTGCTGGACGCCGAGCAGCGTCTGCGCCGCCAACCGGTGGAGGTGCTGTTCGATCAGGGTGACTACAGCGTCATCGGCGCCGGGCTGGAGGCCGGCCAGCAGGTGGTGTTGTCGGACCTAGTGCCCGCCGTCGACGGCATGCTGCTCGACCCGCAACCTGACCTTGACCTGGCCACACAACTGCAAGCCCTCGGGGACGCGCCATGATCGCCTGGTTCGCCCGCCACCAGACCGCGGCCAACCTGTTGATGGCCGCGATCATGATCCTCGGCCTCACCGCGCTGCCCGGCCTGCAGCGCGAGACCTTGCCGGAGATCCAGAACGATGAAGTCCAGGTCCAGCTGATCTACCGCGGCGCCACCGCCGAGGACGTGGAAGACGCGGTCTGTCGCCGCCTGGAAGACGCCATCGAGGGCATCACCGATCTGGATGAGCTGCGCTGCGAGTCCCGCGAGGGCGTCGGCACTGCCACCGCGGTGATGCGCGAGGGCGCGGATATGATGCGCTTCCTCGACGACGTCAAGTCCGAGGTCGACGCCATCGACGACTTTCCGGACCAGATCGAGACGCCGGTGATCACCGAGCTCGGCCGCACCGAGCCAGTGGTCTCGTTGGCCGTCACCGGACCCGAGGACGCCGTCGACCTCAAGGCCTATGCCGAGGACCTCAAGGACCGGATATTGGCTGACACAGATGTCGCCGAGGTGTCGGTTGCCGGCTTCTCCGACCATCACATCCGCATCGAGATCCCCGCCTGGCGGCTGCGCCAGTACGGTCTCTCCGCCCAAGATATCGCCGACGCGGTCGGCCGGCAAAGCCTGAGCAGCCCGGCCGGCCGGCTCGAGGGGGCTGCCGAAGACCTGCTGCTGCGTTTCGACGATCAACGCAAGCGCGCCGGAGACTTCAGCGACCTGGTGGTCATCTCCGGCGGCGCCGGCGCCAGCATCCGTCTTGGCGAGATCGCCAGCATCACCGACCGCTTCGACCGCGACGAGGAGAAGATCCTATTCGACGGCAGGCGCGCCGCGGTGCTGGACATGACCAAGACCCGCGAGCAAGACGTGCTCGACCTGCTCGCGCAGGTGCGCGGCTTCGTCAACGCAGAACAGCTTGCGACGCCCACCGGCGTCGGGCTGCAGCTGACCCAAGACCGCGCGTCCATCGTGCAGGACCGGCTCGACATGCTGACGCGCAACGGCGTGCAGGGTCTGGCGGCGGTGTTCTTCATCCTGT
>JBATTL010000267.1:0-2080 GCA_049670525.1 Thiohalocapsa sp.
CACCGGGCCATAGCCCTCGGCGGTCGGCACCAGTTCGACTGCGGGCGCCTCGATGACACGCACCGGCCGCGCCGTCTCGCCCTGATCCACCTGCGCCGGCGGCTGCCGGCCATGGGCCATCCAGACCAGGATGGCGATACCGATGGCGATGGGAGGCAGGATAAGCCAGCGGTGCTTGCGGTGACGTCGCTCGGCGTTCATCGAACTGCTCCGGGGTCGATACTGGGGTCGATACTGGGGTCGATACTGGGGTCGATACGAGGGTTGATGCTGGGGTTGATGCTGGGGTTGATGCTGGGGTTGATGCCGGGATCGATGTCGGGGTCGGTGTCGAGGGGGTGGTAGTCCAGCGCGGCCTCAGTGACGGCGCAGAGCAGGTTAGCGATCTGCCGCGCGTCGTCGTCGGTGTAGGCGTCCCGGCCCAGATGGCGCAGCAGCGTGGCGCGCGCGGCGCGGAAAGCGACGGCCTGTCCGATCAAGGCATGGGCCACCAGGAGACACTCGGTGTCCACGCGCTCCAGGCCGCGGGCGCCTGCGATCAGCTTGGCCATGACCTCGTGGGTTGGGCGGAAGAGCTTGTCGTAGAGCAGGTCGAAGGCCTCGGTGGGTTGGTTTTGTTCGCGAAAGATGAATCCGGGGGCGTCCTCGCCCAGCGGACCAGTGATCAATCGTTGCACGAAACCGCTGACGAACTGCCCCAGCAAGTTCCGGCAGTCGGCGGCTGACGCGGTGGGCAGCGCTTGCTCGATCTGCTCCAGGTGTTCGCGCATGCCGTCGCTCATCTGCTCCGCCAGGTAGGCGGCGGTGGCCAGATAAAGCTCCCGCTTGCCACCGAAGTGATAAGAGATGGCGGCGATGTTGGCGCCCGCGGCCTGCACCAGCTGGCGGTTGGAGACCCCGTCATAGTCGTTGTGCCCGAAGGCGCGCAGGGCGCTCCGCAACAGGCGTTGGCGCGTGTCGACGGGCGCCGCGTCGGCTTTGGGGGTGGACATGCTTCAGAGGCGATGGGCGATGTCGCCCTGAGCAAGAAGAAGTTGGTGGAAGTATGGATCAATCGATTGATTGATTCAAGTCGTGGCGGGGCAACTCAGTGTGCCGATCTCGCGCATGAACAAGAGTTCTGCGGATGGCCTTGTCGCACCAGCACGCCATCATGCTTTCCCGGCCGATAGTCAGGGCGGACAAATTGGTAAGAAATCACAGCCCGGACGAGACTTGTTCACGCCCGTGCTGCCGGATCTTGTCGTTAAATTTGGTCGTGAACCCAAGTGAGAACGGCTGCACGGCCGAGCCGCCTCTCCTATAGCCAAGGCCGGATGCCTCTAATTACATCAAAAGGGAGCCTATCGATGACTGAACGCAGGCAAGATTCGTACTCCATTCGACTTGAAGCTGCGGAGCTAGCCCGCAGCCGCGAGCATCCCACCCAAACGGCCAACGGTGACGAGCAGCGGTATTCCGGTGACCAATACTTCATGTCCTTCACCAAGGGACTACCCCACAACCCGGATACGGCGCTGCTGCACCACGCGCGAGATTTCGTAGAATTCCGGCGGGCCATCGACGACGGCTTCATCGACCCGTTCAGTCACCAAGTACGCCACGGCGCACGATATGAAATCACTCTTTCCGGCAGCGACTACACGGACGCCGAGGTAACGCCCCCCGACAACTTCCGGCAGTGGGAGGCACCCACTGCCGGGACGGCCTTCGAGCTGGAGGGGCCCGATGCTCAGTCCGTCACGATGCCGCCGGCGCCGGCGCTTCTGAACGCTGACGGTGAGCCAAACCCTGAGCTCGTCTTTGAGATCGCCGAGGTCTACGAACTGGCGGTCCTGCGGGATCAGCCCTTGACCGACCTTGAAGACACCGGCGGAAACGCCGCGGTCACGGCATCGCTTGAACGGCTCAACGCGCTTGGGTACGCGAGCAATGCCACCGGGCGCCCAAGACAGTCAGGAGCCGGAGGGACGCTGACGGCGCAGTCGGCGTTTCGCGGCTCGTCGCCTGGGGTCGAGGTAGGGCCTTACCTGTCCCAATTCTTGCTTATCGGAAACACCGACCTGAACAAGGGTGGTGA
>JBATTL010000268.1:0-3985 GCA_049670525.1 Thiohalocapsa sp.
ACACCTGCCGATCGTGCAGCAAGACCGCAGCCGGCTGACAGGCCGATCGCCCACCAGATCTCGGCATGCGCTAGAAGCGCCACCCTCGGCGCGATCGAGCATCCGGGCGGCAAGACAGCGCCAGATCGCGGCGACGGCGCCGCTCCGAGACGACCACACAAAAACGCGCACAATCGAGTGCAGCGGGATCAGCCCCTGGCGATCCCCGCTGCAACTCAAGGCCTATGACGACCGCGCCTGACCCCTTCCGCGGCCTGTGCGTCATCGGCGCACGTTCGAACTTCATGAAGATCGCCCAACTGCCGCAGCATTCTGGCACGCCCGGGATTGAGCCGCACATCGCGCAATAGCCCGAGCAGATAGGCCTCCAGCTGTATGAGGACCGCGGCGGCGTCACTGGCGACACCTGCTCGCATGAAGACCGACACCCAGATCGACACCCTGCTGGGTGCCGATCCGGATTTTCTGTGCCGGCTGACCGACGGGATCGCGGTCCACGGCCTACACCGCTTCGAGGCCCTTGATGTCAAAGGCCTGGCACGGCGTACCGACGGGGTGCTGATGCCGCAGCGTGAGGAGGAGGGGGTCTGGGTCATCGAGTCTCAGGCGCAGCCTGATCGCTGCGAGCCGGAGCTGGACCGGCTGCAGCCGGGCGCCGTGCTGGTGGTGGGGGCTAACCCCCAACAATCGCACGCTGCCACTCGCCCCAAACGCGATCAGTGCCAAGCCAAAGAGACAGGCAGCAGACCAAGACCAACCAAACACAAAAAAATGCAATACGCCCTAAGAAAACGCATCATGGTCACCGGCGGCGCCGGCTTCCTCGGCTCCCACCTCTGCGATCGCCTCATCGCCGACGGGCACGATGTTCTGTGCATCGACAACTTCTTCACCGGCACCAAGGACAACATCGTCCACCTGATGGACAACCCCCACTTCGAGCTGATGCGCCACGACGTCACCTTCCCGCTTTACGTCGAGGTCGACGAGATCTACAACCTGGCCTGCCCTGCCTCCCCGGTCCACTACCAATACGACCCGGTGCAGACCACCAAGACCTCCGTCCACGGTGCCATCAACATGCTCGGACTCGCTAAGCGCACCAAGGCCAAGATCTTCCAGGCCTCCACCAGCGAGGTCTACGGCGACCCGGAGCTCCACCCCCAGACCGAGGACTACTGGGGCCACGTCAACCCCATCGGCCGTCGCTCCTGCTACGACGAAGGCAAACGCTGCGCCGAGACCCTGTTCTTTGACTACCGCCGCCAGCACAACCTGCGAATCAAGGTCGCGCGCATCTTCAACACCTACGGCCCGCGCATGCACCCCAACGACGGCCGCGTGGTCTCCAATTTCATTGTCCAAGCCCTTCAGAACAAGCCCATCACCATCTACGGCGATGGCTCCCAGACCCGCTCCTTCTGCTATGTCGACGACCTCATCGAGGGCTTCGTCCGTATGATGGCCTCGCCCGACGATTTCGCCGGCCCCGTCAACCTCGGCAACCCCGGTGAGTTTACTATCAGAGAGTTGGCAGAGCAGGTTATTGACATGACAGGCTCTCGCTCGCAGCTCACCTACGCACCCCTCCCCACCGACGATCCCACGCAGCGGCGCCCCGAGATCAATAGCGCCCGCACCCGGCTCGGCTGGGAGCCGACCGTCAACCTCCACGCCGGACTATCGAGGACGATCGGTTACTTCGAAGCCCTTTTGCAGCGTCGATGACACCAATTCTTCTCCGGTCCCCCTCGAACAGGGACCCCAGAGTCGGACGACGTCTTCACAGTCAACGCCGCAAGCCGCTGGCGACCGCCGACGCCTGTGGTCAGACTTCTGTCGTTCCGTCATGGCACGACGCCGCCGTGCTGCGTAGGAGCGAGTCGAGCGACAGAGCCCATCCCAGATCAAGACTCACCCGCTGGCCATACGTCATCTTGATGGTTAGCTCTCGAATTCGCCCACCAGATCCAGTTATGCTAAATACACTGACTACGCTCGGGTGAGACCCAACCATGAACCGAACGACCTCAAAGCCCTGTCTCTTTCTACTTGCTACGGCGCTCTTTGCCCAAGGCGTGCCCGCATCGGGTCAAGTCCTGAAGTACAACTTAGTCTTATCGAAGTACGACTATCAAGAAGGCTTCGAAGTCAACGACCCTTTCGTTATCTGGGCAAGCAACGGACCTTATGAGGTTCACTACAAGGGCTTTAGTACGAAGAGGGCGTCAGAGGGCGATCAATCGTTAAAGATCGACGTCACTTTGTCTCCCGGAACTTATGTTTATTGGAAAGTACCGCTCAACTTGCCAAGCGACGCGAATCAAGTGCTACGCTTCAAAGCGGATCTTTTTGTTGAGTCAATCGACGACGGGACCGTAGAGGTTGGCACGTCGATTCGGCTAAGCCCGCCCAATTTTTCGGGTACCAATAAGTACTCCGTGCTCCGCGCACCGACTGCCGATTGGGTGCGGGTGGATCGTGATCTAATTCCGTCCGTATTGCAAAAAGTCAACGGGCGAATCACGAATCAATACGGAGGAAGTCGAGTAGAGGACTATGGCGTCTATACTGAAAACCTGGGCTTGTTTCTCTTCTCAAAGCAAGGAGGGCGCTTCGTCATCTATGTCGACGGCTTGTCAGTGACAGGTAACGCGCCCGACGCTGCACAATATGATCAGGCCGTGCGCAATTCCTGGGAGAGCTACCTTGCTCGCGTCAATGCTGAAGTCACATCGATGAAGGATGAGATTCACGCCGTCCCACAAGAGCCACTAGACGCTGCTGCGACCGATTTGATAACTGACGCCAAAGCCGAAGCGGACGAAATCGCCGCCAGGACCGCCTCCCAGGGGTACCCTTCTCCGGCCGACTTCACGCGTCTGGAAGAATTACACAGGCTCGCTGTCAGTTACCTGGCACCACCCACCGGGTCACCTATCGACGTCTACAGCTGGGACCCGCTTGGTCCCAAAAAGTTATTACCCTCAACCCACCCAGTGCCGGCTCCTAGAACCAACCAACTTTCTGTAACGGCCGCACCAGGTGAGGTTGAACCGGCGAGCTTCGTGATCCGGGCAAACCAGGCGATATCGAACCTCGCGATCACCGTCTCCGATCTGGTTTCGCCCACCGGTGATGTCATTCCCGCCGCAGCAGTTGACCCCTACTTGGTGCTACCTTGGTACCAGGCCGGCAAGGATAACTTGCTTATGACGCAACAGAAGCACTTGGTACCCGAGATTCTCGCGAAGGATCACGACCTGCTCAAGGTCGATGAGACGGCTCAGAAGAATCTCCTGCGGATCTATCAAACCGGGGTGCCAAGTTACATTGACGTCGCAGATCCCGGTACGAAGGTGCCCGCTGCCGCGGAGATACGAGACGCTGATCAGTTGGTCCCGTTCTCAATATCGGAGGGGAAGAACCAACAGGTGTGGTTAGTGATAAGGGTGCCGTCCGACGCAAAAGCGGGCGATTACGCAGCAAAGATAAACCTAGCCTCTGCGGCCTCCGGGGTGAGCGAAGACGTCGCCGTCAGCTTGCGGGTACATCCTTTCACACTCGAACCATCCGTTTTGGAGAACGGCATCTATTACCGCGGCGTGCTCAGTGGCACACCTGGAGGCTTCAACTCGGATAATCGCGATGCTCAGCAGTACGCGCGCGAAGTCGCGAATATGTTCGATCACGGCATCACGCATCCGACGCTCAACCAGAGCGTCACCGACGCTACTAGGTTACGCGAGGCGCTTACAATTCGCGAAACGGCGGGGATGCCTTCAGATCGCCTTTATGTGATGCGTACTTCCCCTGCTAGGGTGCTCAGCGGCATGTCGCTTGCCGATTTCGTTCAAGAAGTCCAGCAATGGCCGATTGCGACAGACGGCTTTGGTTTTGAAGAGTATTACTTCTATGGCAAGGACGAGAAAAATGGCGAGGAGATGTTGGCGCAAAGCGATGCTTGGGAAGCAATACATAATGA
>JBATTL010000269.1:0-6102 GCA_049670525.1 Thiohalocapsa sp.
CTGCCGCCCCGCGCCAGGTTTTCGGTGATCGTCGGGACCAGGAATACCGGCAGCTTGGCGGAACTTTCCAGGCAGATCCGCGCCAGGCTGTCCTTGATGTTCGGGTTGCCGAACCGCTCGATCAGGTTGTCCTTGTAAGCGTCCAGATCGATTCCTTCCACCGGGTCGAGCACCGGTGTGGCCTCCTCATCCATGAACCGGCGCAGATAGGCCGCGAAAAGCGGATCGGCCACGCAGCCATCGATGGTCTTGTGTCCATGGATCGAGCCGAGCAGTCCGAGGACGGAATGCCCGGCGTTGAGCAGCCGTAGTTTCATTTTCTCGTATGGCGTGACATCAGGAACAAACTGTGCCCCCACCTTTTCCCACGCCGGTCTGCCATTGGAAAAACTGTCTTCGATGACCCATTGGGTGAACGGTTCACAGGTGACCGGCCATGCGTCTCTCAATCCCATTTCGGTGGCGAGGTACGCGATATCCTCCGGCGTCGTCACGGGCGTAATCCGGTCCACCATGGCATTCGGGAAACACACGTCGCTCTCGATCCACCTTGCGAGCTCGGCATCCTGCTTGTGCGCGAATGCTAGCAGCATCTTGCGCGTCAGGTCGCCGTTGTGCTGGATGTTGTCGCACGACTGAATGGTAAAGGCCGGGAGTCCCTGGGCGCGCCGTTTCTTGAGCGCGGCGGTCAGATAGCCGAACACCGTCTTCGGGCTAAAGGGATTTTCCAGATCGTGGCGCACATCGGGGTTGCTGAACTCGAACTCGCCGGTGGCGGCGTTGAAGTTGTAGCCCCCCTCGGTGATGGTCAACGAAACGATCTTGGTGTCCGCGCTGGCCATCTTGTCGATGACGGCGCCGGGATCGTCGCAGCCCAGCATGAAGTCGATGATCGAGCCGATGACGTGGGTTTCGACCTTTCCTTGGGGATGCTTCACGATCAGGGTGTAGAGATAGTCCTGCGCTTTAAGGATATCGCCGATCTTGCGATCGCCCTCGCGCAAGCCCACGCCGCAGATGCCCCAATCCGACGCATCGGATTCGGCCATCAGCAAATCAGTGTAATACGCTTCGTGTGACCGGTGGAATCCGCCGACCCCGATATGGACAATGCCGGCTTTGATTTTGCTCCGGTCATAGGATGGACGAACGATTTCACCGGAGAGGAGATCAAGATTTTCCTGCTTCAGTGGAATGGCTTCTGACATAACGAAATCCTTGTGAGGCTTATAAATCCGGAACCTACCCGTCAGCGATCATGGTGCACACATTCCATGACCCCTGACGCCAGACATCGTTACTCCGCGGGCACCTCGGCACCGGATGACCGTGCGGAGCGCTGCATCCTCTTGGAGAGCTGAAAATCCGACCACGCAAACACGAAATAGATGACTGTGCACCAGATCGTGATGTCGTAGAACAACTCACGGTTCACGTAGTAGTCGTAAAGGTTGGGGCTGTTGAACAGGACACGCCAAGCGAGCACGACCGGCACGATCAGACCAATCACGATCCAGATCACCCGGATGATCTTGATCAATGCGGTCGTGCCGCGGACGTGCTCGTGTTGTTCCTTTGCCGCCAATTCGGCATGGTACGCTTCGACCTGTTTTTGAAACTCCTGCTCCCGCTTCTCGGCCTCGGGATAACTGCGATCAGCGCCATATTTCTTCGCGAGGATGATATAGGCAACGATCGAGACGACCCATGTGGGCAGGAACAGGTATACGAACGGGATGATGTTGAGGAAGTTCAACCCAAAGCCGAACACCAGGCATATTCCCCAGGTGATCAGCGCCGGCATGTTGTCCTTGACGCCCTTGAGGCGGTGCCAATTGCTCTTGTAGCCAAGCCGGGGAAAGATGTGCTGTTCGGCGAAGACAATGCCGCCGAGGGGTACAAGAACAAGTCCCGCGTAGGCAAGAATTGGCAGGATTTGGCGGTAGATGAACGGAAAACAGCTTCCGACCACGACCACGGCCCCGACCATAAGCGTTACCTTTTGGCGTGAGATGCTGGGCATTACGGCCTGGGCCGCAAGACCGGCGCGATAGAGGTTGGGGTTGGCCGTTGTCCATCCCGCGATGATTACAATCACAAAACCGGTGGCGCCAAGCGCGTAGTAGGCAACATCCCCGGGTGAAACAACGGCGATACTCAATTTCATGATATAGGCCGTCGCCGCTCCCATGAGGGCCGCGGAAATCCAAGCAATGTAGTGGCCGAACATCATGCCGGTTGCGGTGCAAAGGCCGTAGATCGATTTTTTCGCATACCGCAGGAGCGCCATGTCGACGAGGCCAAAATGCGCGAAGGTGTTCGCGGCCCAGGCGAAGCCGATCACTTCCACCAATCCGATCCCGGGTTCCCCTTCAGCATTGATGCCGGTAAACACGGTCGCTCCCGCCAAATTCACGAAATCCGAGAAACTCGAGAGCGTCGTGTAACCGGTCAGCGTTTCGTTCAACGAAGGTATCAGCACCATGCCACCGGCCGTGAACATCACCATCAGCCAGGGTGTGCAAATAGTGCCAAACTCGGCCACCACATTGAAACCGTAGTAGGCCACGACCACAGCGATCACGCTTGCCGAAGCGGCAATGACTACAAACCAGACGTTGGTGGGATAGGGATAGATCTGGGGAGGAATATCAAAGAGCGCCCGAACCGCTGTTGCCGACACGGTGATCATGGCGGCCGAGATGGCCACGAAGATCAGCACGTTCGCCCCGTTGTAGAGCCGCGGGACCAGCTCGCCCATGTTGTGTTGGAGATAGGTGTAGAGACTCAGCCGCGTCTTGACCGCGATCGGCGCGGTGATGAGCCAGAAGCTCAGCACGGCAAGCGTATTGCCGATGAGCAGCCCGATTAGGATGTCGTGGATCGTGGCGCCCATGGCCACGAATGCGGCGCCAATGACGAATTCGGTCGCAGCAACGTGTTCAGAACCATAGAGGCCGAGGAAGTGACCGGGTCCATGCAGTCTGTGTTGCGGCACAGGCAGTAGTTCGTCGTCCATATCCGCAATGGACTGTCGCGTATCCGTGGTTGTGTTGGACATGTTTCCCTCACAAATTTCTTTGTTAGACTGGCCGCTATTGGAGGAAGCGGGCGCGCTCTATGACCTTTTCCGTCACCCACTGGGCGTCCTCGAGCGCCTCATCAATGGGGATCTCTCCGGCCAGCGCGTCCGCGAACCGCTGACCGACCGCCGTGCCGATGCCTTGGAACTCCGGGATCACGACGTACTGAACTCCGGTATAGGGCACGTCTTCGACGGTCGGATTGTCCGGGTCCGCCGCCTGGATCGATTCGAGCGTTATATTGGCGAAGGGCGCCGCGTCGAGATAGGCTTGGTTCTCGTAAAGCGACGCGCGGGTGCCCGGCGGTACGCCCGACCAGCCTTCCTTCGAGGCAACCATCTCCAGGTAATCCTTCGAGGTTGCCCAGGCGACAAATCTCTTTGCCGCGTCCTTGTTGTCGGAGTTTTCGGGAATTGCCAGCGCCCAGGCCCAAAGCCAGTTGGCGCTTTTGCCCAGCCCCTTGTCCGGCGCCATCGCGAAACCGACACGGTCGGCCACATCGGAGTCCGCGTCGGTCACGAACTGACCGGCCGAGGTCGCGTCGATCCAAATCGCGCACTTGCCCGATCGGAAAAGGGCAAGGTTTTCCTGGAAGCCATTGGTCGCCGCGTCTGGCGGGCCAAGGTCCCTCATCAGTTCGACGTAGTCGGTGATCGTCGCCGTCCAGGCTACACCGTCGAACTGGGGTTTCCAGTCCATATCGAACCAGCGGGCGCCGTAGGAGTTGGCCATGGCGGTCAGGAACGCCATGTTCTCGCCCCAGCCGGGCTTGCCACGCAGGCAAATCCCATAGACCTCGTTGCTCTTGTCCGCCAGTTTGCGGGCGGCGTCCTTGATGAACTCCCACGAGGGCTGTTCGGGCATATCGAGCCCGGCTTGCTCGAACAGATCGGTGCGGTACATGGTAAACGAGGACTCGCCGTAGAATGGCGCGCCGTACAGCGTGCCATCGAACGAAAGGGCTTCTCGGATCGGCGGCAGGATGTCATCGACGTCGTAGTCCGCCGGCAAATTGTCGAGTGGCGCCAGCCATCCGCGTTCGGCCCAGATGGGGGTTTCGTAGGTGCCGATTGTCAATACATCGAATTGCCCGCCTTTGGTCGCGATGTCGGTTGTGACGCGCTGGCGCAAGACATTTTCTTCCAGCGTTACCCAATTCAGCTCGATGCCCGGGTTGTCTTTCTTGAAGTCGTCTGTGAGCTTCTGCATCCGGATCATGTCGCCGTTGTTCACGGTGGCGATGGTGACCATGGTTTCGGCGCGGGCCATGGCGGAGCCGACGAGCAGGGCCGCCGTAAACGCGGCCGCGATTCGAATAGTCATCAGCGTTCCCTCTCCTTATTCAAGAGTAGAGCAAATGTTCTAATAGCGACGAGTCTGGCCATTTCGAATATGATCTGTCAACGGAAAACTCACCTATTGAATTGAGATCTGATGCCTAACAGAGCCCTCATGACCTACCGAATGCACCCCGGTCTTCCCAGCACCGCCCTCATTCTGGCGCTGACGGCCCCGGTGGCCCTAGCGACGG
This sequence comes from Thiohalocapsa sp., assembly GCA_049670525.1. Taxonomy (GTDB): domain Bacteria; phylum Pseudomonadota; class Gammaproteobacteria; order Chromatiales; family Chromatiaceae; genus Thiohalocapsa. The sequence continues at coordinate 4,615 of JBATTL010000269.1, forward strand.
ACTACCCGTCAAGCGACTACTTCCTCGGCGACTCGGAGACACGGGACGCCTGGAAGGCGAACGGGTTCAGTGTCGGCCTCAACTACACCTCCGAGCCTATGTTCAACGTCGCCGGCGGGGAGATACTCGGCGGGACCTATGCCGACAACATCTTGCTGGAGATTGGCTTCGACCTCGAGCGCAGCCTCGGCATCCCGGCGACCAGCCTGGTGATCAAGGGGTCGAAGCGTGACGGAACCTCCGTCTCGCAGCGCTTCGTCGCGCCCTCCGAGGGCGGTAACCAGTACACCGTGCAGGAGCTCTTTGGCGGCCAGAATGTCAAGCTCGTCGATGTCCGGTTCGACACTGTCCTGCTGGATGAACGGCTGGACATCTCGTATGGGCGACTGACCGCAGCCAGCGATTTCCTGAGCTCGCCGCTCTACTGTCAGTTCATCAACAATTCTTTTTGCGGCAACCCCAAGCCGGTATTCTTTCAGAATCCCTTCACCTTCTCGACCTACCCCCTGGCAACCTGGGGCGCGCGCGTCCGCTACGATACGCCATCGCGAGTCTGGACCGTCCAGGCGGCGGTCTACGACGGCGACCCGGAGGGCAAACGGGGCGACCCGACGAGCCCCAGCCACAACAAACATGGCACCAGCTGGGGTTGGGGCAACAACGGGGTGACGATGATGGGCGAGATTCACTACCACGTGAACCGCGACTCCGACTCGGCCCTGCCCGGCGTCTACAAGGTCGGCGGCTATTACATGACCGGCCAGTTCCAGGACGTGTCGAGCACCGACAACTCCACCGAGACCGGTAACGCCATGGGTTGGGTTCTGACCGATCAGATGCTCTACCGGGAGAAGCCGGGGGCGGGCCGTGGGCTGTGGGGCTTTGGCTCCCTGGTTTTCAGCTTCACCAACGACACCAATCCCGTGCCTTGGTACGTCGGCGCCGGCCTCGTCTACGAGGGGTTGTTCAACGGCCGACCCAGAGATACCACCGGGCTGGCCCTCAGCAGCGGCTGGTTCGGCGATGAGGTCAATGTCGCGCGCCGGGCCGATGGTGTCCCAACGAAGGCTTACGAGGCGGTCGTCGAGCTCAACCACCAGTTCGTCCTCGGCCGGGGCATCAGAATCCAGCCGGACATCCAGTACATCATCCGTCCGGCGGGCACCGGTGAAATCGACAACGCCCTCCTCATCGGTGCCCGGGTTAGCGTCACCTTCTGATCGGTGAGGTGCGCATCGCGTCGGGCTCTGTCGGTATCGGTGATCTGCGGCCAGTGGCCCATCGTTTTGTCGAGTTCCTTGCAAAGACGCCATCAGCGCTCTGCGTGCCCGGCAGCGCGAGCAACCGCGGGATGCATTGGCACCGCTGTTCCCCACCACCCGCGGGACGCCGCTGAGCCGCGATTCAGTCGCCTATGTGGGGTTTTTGGCCCAAACCGTCAAAAACCTGCACTAGGCGTTGCACGTCTCGGTCCTCCTAAAGAAGAAT
>JBATTL010000270.1:0-4345 GCA_049670525.1 Thiohalocapsa sp.
GCCCTGGCGACCCGGAGGTCAGTGAATATGAAGCGCATGCTGAACAAGCCGACAAGTAGATCGAAGGGACGCTGGCGAGCTATGGCAGTTGCTGTAGCACTGCTGCAGGCGGGCTGCGCGACGCCAAACCTGGCAGACTTTCGCACGGTTGAGATTTCCGCTGAACCAGGAAGCGGGGCAGAACTCGTAAACGGGCTGCCGCTGCGCTCCGGGCAGGTCATCATCCGCGAGGCGGCCACATCGATGGGCTTTCTGATGAACCTGATGGCGGAGGAATATCTGCCCTTCGGCCACGCCGGCATCATCGTCGTGGAAGCGGAGGGCACCTATGTTTACGATGCTTTCGGTTTGCTGAACGCGCGATTCTGGGAGCCGCCAACAAAGCGTATCCGTGGGCGCATTCGCCGGATTCCGCTCACTAGCTTCCTGGCTCGTGGCACCGTGTCGGCAATTTACGATCACCACGACGCAGATCGACAAGCCGTGGCAGATTTCGCCATCGAAGCCTATCGGTCGCGCATGGCCTTTGACGGGCTTTTTGACTACCGTACGCCAGAGCAGGTCTATTGCAGTGAATTCGTAGCCGCGGCTCTGCGAGCAGCGGGTGCTGAAGTGCGTGATCCTATACCGCGAACCCAGAATTCGTCCCTCCGTCGCGTAATGGCGTGGCTCGAACTCGACGCGCCCGGCTTTATCGTTGCGGGACAGCTAATTAACTCTGCGACTGAGGTTGCACGCATCAGTCCGCGTTACAGTAGCGCCCAGATCGATGCGCATTTTGCCTTCGAGCGAGCGATGCACAACCGATTTCGTGACGATCAGAAGCTCGGCAACCTGTACCACTGGACATCAGCAGGTCCGAGGATTCGTCCGCATCTGGCCGATTTGCGCAGGCGAGTGCTCGAAGGTGCCGATGCGGCCGACGATCCACGCCGTTGGGCGGCACAGCAGATTGACCAGGCGCTCGGGCCTCGACCGACCCGTGTGGTGGGTCGTTAGTCGATAGCGGCGACCCGACCGCCAAAGCAACCGCAGAAATCGTCTTTCTGTTAGCGCTCGTTCAGCCTGTCCTCGCAGTTGACATTGATTGACCAGCTGCGGCAATCTTTGTCTCGATGAGTGGGTTTTCACCCGCTCCAAACCGGAACAGATTCATGAATCACTACAGCGATCACAACGTCAGGAGCTGTTTCAGCCCGCGTATCGCTGTGGATGTGTCCGCAACCGGTTTTCCCCGATTCCGACCAACCTGCTGATCCGCGACGCGGCAACTCCGCCGCCACTTTTTGCCAGGTTTTCGCCGTAGCGATATCTGGCACTCCGGGTTCAAATCACGTCCGCTGACCACCGGCGGCGCGGGAATCACAACATGAATGAAACGACAAACTCCCCTGGTCGGGCGGGTCGGTTTCTGGAACTGATCCGCGAATCGCTGACCGACGCCGAGCGCGACTACACCAGCGGCTCGATAAACCGTGCGCTGGTTCTGCTCGCTGTTCCAATGATGCTCGAAATGTCGATGGAAGCAATTTTCGCGCTGGTCGATATCTTCTTTGTTGCGCGCCTGGGCGCTGCCGCCGTGTCCGTCGTGGGCATTACCGACGCACTGATGACCATCCTCTATGCGCTTGCCATCGGGCTGTCCATGGCAACGACGGCGATGGTTGCGCGTCGCATTGGCGAGAAACGACGGCGCGCAGCCGCTGCTGCTGCGGGCCAGTCGCTGTGGATTGGCGCCGCGCTTGCGCTGGTGATCGGCGCGGGCGGCGGCGTCTTCGCAAACGATCTGCTGGCACTCATGGGCGCTGGCGAGACCATCATTGAGATTGGCGGGACTTACACCACAATCATGTTCGGCGGCTCGGCCAGTATTTTCTATCTGTTTTTGCTGAACGCCGTATTTCGAGGCGCGGGCGACGCGACGATAGCGATGCGCAGTCTGTGGCTGGCAAACGGTATCAACATCGTGCTTGACCCCTGCCTGATCTTCGGCCTGGGGCCGTTTCCGGAGCTGGGCGTGACGGGTGCGGCTGTGGCAACGACCATTGGGCGTTCGACCGGCATTGCCTACCAGGTCTGGCATCTCACCGGCGGTCGTGGCCGGATTCAGCTCGGTTGGCACGAGCTGCGCGTCCGTATGCCCATACTGCTGCGGCTGCTCAAGATATCGCTGGGAGGCATCGCACAGTTCCTGATCGTTACCTCGAGCTGGGTGTTCGTGATGAGTATTCTCACGCGCATCGGCACCAACGCGGTCGCCGGTTTCACTATCGCCATTCGCCTCATGGAAGTTGTCTTCCTGCCGGCATGGGGGCTCGGCAATGCGGCCGCCACTCTCGTGGGTCAAAACCTGGGCGCCTCGAAGCCCGAGCGTGCACGCCGATCAGCCTGGCGCGCTACCTGGGCTAACGTCGGCTTCATGAGCGTTGTCTGTTTGTTCTTTGTCGGCTTACCCGAACTCATGATCAGCGCGTTTTCCGATGAACCCGACGTGGTCGCCGTAGGCGTCCTCTGCCTGCGGCTTATCGGAATTGGCCTTCCCGTGTTTGCGATGGGCATGGTGCTGACCCAGGCCATCAACGGCTCGGGCGATACGATGACGCCGACCTGGCTCAACTTTATCTGCTTCTGGCTCGTGCAGATTCCGCTGGCCGCCTGGATGGCGCACGGTGCCGGGCTGGGTGCGGCGGGCGTTGCCTGGGCAGTGATGTTGTCGGAAGTATTGCTCAGTCTGCTGGCCGTGGTTGTGTTCCGGCGTGGCAAGTGGATGCAGCAGGTGGTCTGAGCGGCGATTACTCGCACAGTGTCCTGGAGCCAGGGTTACGCAGATCATTACAGGTGACGGAGAGGCCCGCCTCTGTCGCCGCGTGGCTACGTATCATCCACGGTGTGCGGGCGGCGATGTCGCCCATACGCTTTTGGTTTTGATCTGCGTGGGAAAGACAGAATGCGATCACAGGTAAAGAACTGCGCCGGCAGCACGCGACTGTGGGCCGGGTTTCTGGGCCTGGCTGTCACTCTGAATCTGCAGGCCCAGGAGCCTGACGGCGAGACGGTTGACGAGGTTGTAGTCATTGGTGAGGCCATCGGGGAGCTGGGTCTCGGCCAGCCGTCCGGCACGGGCAGCCGCCTGGGCCTCTCACTCATGGAAACGCCGGCGACCGTCGAGGTCATCGATGGCGCAACCATCAGAGCGCGAGGCTACAAACAGGTGGCGGATGCCGTCCAGAGCCTGCCCGGTGTGGTTTCCGGGGAGTCTCCTGCGGCGCCGTCGACGTTCTCGATGCGCGGTTTCACGCGCTCGCAAATCACAATCCTGAGAGATGGCCTCTGGGTGGGTCCGTCTAACATGGTCATGAGGCCGCAAAATACTTTCAATCTGGACCGGGTTGAAGTGCTGCGGGGTCCGGGTTCGGTGCTGCACGGTCAGGGTGCCGTAGCCGGTACCGTCAACACGGTGAACAAGAGCGCCGAGATCGGTGAACCGGAATCCATCGACGTGCTGGCATCCTACGGTCGCTTTAACACCTATCAAATCGGTGTCGGCGCCGGTGGCGAGGTGAGCGACGGGCTCTGGTACCGGGCGGACGTAAGCCAACGACAGTCGGATGGGTTCGTGGATCGGATGGATTCGAACTCGCTTAACCTGACCGCCAGCCTGCTGTGGGAAGTCAGTGACGCGCTGACCGCAAAGTTCAGCGTGGACTACCTGGACGACGACCTGGCGGACTACTGGGGCACGCCGCTCATTCCCACCGCTGATGCTCGACGGCCGATGAACAACGTCATAGAGACCCGCACTGGAGAGACCTTGGACGAAGCGACTCGCTTCAGGAACTACAACGTCACCGATAGTCGTGCGGAGTCTGATCAGCTGTTCCTGCGCGCCGATCTCGAGTGGTCACCGAGCGACGATCTGACCCTCACAAATACGCTGTATCATTTTGCTGCCGATCGTGAGTGGCTCAATGCCGAGGGTTACATCTACTGCACTCAGGTAGTGGACGTTTGTACTCAGGTGGGCGATATCCAGCGCTACTACGGATACTTTTTCGTTTTCCACGACCAGGATCTGATCGGAAATCGATTAACGGCGCAGTACGAATTCGATCTGGGTGGCATGGAGAACCGAATGCTCGGCGGTGTCGAATTGACCCGTCTCGATTTTGAGCGCAGCCGTGGCTTTCGACTGTCGCAGCCGCTCGCGGCCGGAGACTCTGTCGATCCCTACGCGCCGGTGCCCGGACGATACGGTCCCGAAGAGCTGCGTGGCGTGAGCCCTACCGATATCGATACTCGCGCCGTATTCCTGGAGGACGTGCTCAACGTCAGCGATCGTCTGTCC
>JBATTL010000271.1:0-2484 GCA_049670525.1 Thiohalocapsa sp.
TCTCTAGATCGGCCGAGAACTGAGCCGACCCAGCTTGATCCGCTGCGCGGCATTGAAATGACGAAGATCGGGTTACCATGATGCGGTGCGCGTTGGTTCAAAGCGCCAGCGGAACGTATTACAGCCCATGCTGACAGGCGCGAAAGACTATAGCCTTGAAACATTCCCGAGTATCCCCGCCCAAACGTGCGTTACAAGGTCAATGTAAGAATGAACGGGACACGCCTACTACCTTGAGCGTATTGTCGACAAAAAACCGGTAGCCTACTGGCCCTAAGAGCACCTGCAGTCCGCTAATAACAGCCATCTTTGGGGAGAACGCGCCTTGTAACAAACCTTCCAGGTAGAGCCGCAGCGCCATCAGCGGTTTGATGTTGCGCGCCGCCTTGGCTGCATGCCAGCCTCGATAGGCCAGCGCTGCCTTTCGGCTGAGCCGATCGCCCATACGATCCGTCCAATCGAGCATCGCCAAGTAATTGCGTGAACTCGACACCCTTCCAGGCGCCGCGCTATCGTCAAAGATTATCAGGGGATCAGGGTACATATGGAACGTCACGCCATACTCCCACAGACGAACTGCGAAATCCGTATCCTGACCGTAGGGCAATTGTTGATCCCAGCGAACCAGGACTGCGACAGATCTTGCAACAACCAGGGCCGAGCTTTGGATCATTCCTCGTTGCCGAATGAGATAATCATCGATGCCCTCGTCCTTGGCGGGACCGCGGGGCGGCTTGATGCCCAATTTAGATATCCCGCGATCCACCCAGATCCGAGAGAACCAGGCCGCGGTTTCTTCGGTTTGTGCGCTCAGGTACTTATGTGCCAAGGCCAGCTTTTCAGGCAGGAACACGTCATCGGAATCGAGGAATGCGATGTAATGCCCGATCGCTGCATCTATGCCGGTGTTGCGTGCTTCGCTACCGCCGCCATTTTCACGGTGAATGTAGCGCAGTCGGCGATCACCAAAGCATGCCACGATTTGTGCGATCTCGTCTGAGTTCTTTGACCCGTCATCTACAATGACGGCTTCGAAGTCGATAAACGTCTGGTCCACACACGATTGCAGGGTGCGACGAAGCCGTTCGCTGCGGTTATAGACAGGGATCACGATTGAAAAGAAGGGTGCTGTCATCTCGGCAACTCCTTCTGCAGTCCAGTCAGAAGAAAAACGGCGCTTAGGAACATTAGGAACGGAAAACTTGCGGTCAACCCGGCTTCACTGGTCACGGAATTTCGGAGAAGGCCCAACACGATGATTTGTACCGCCAGAATGCTGCAGGTGATATGTCTACGATCGGTCGCTTGGGTGTAAATCCGAAAGGCCGTGGCCAGGGCCGCGATATTGATTACCACAAAGGCCAGCAGGCCGATCACGCCGAAATTGATAATGATATCGAGATAGGCGCTGTGGGTCGTGGTTACCCCCCTGTAGCCCGACAGCAACTGCATTCTGTCGATCAGCTCTGCATTTGCCGTGGCGCCACCGGGGCCGGAGCCGAAGAAGAAAACTAGGGGATGCTCCTGCAGATAATCCAAGACCACCGCCCAGATCCCGGTGCGATGCGTCAGCGTCGTGTCACGGCCTAAGAGCTCCAGGATCTCCGCCCAGAAGACATGCACATACCAGCCCAAGATCGGCACCAGCAAAAGCAGGATCCAAGCGAGCAGCTTGCGCTTACCGCGCGATGTGTTGTGCGTCGCCGTTACCATCCCCGCGATCCCTAGCGCCGCCAACAGCATCAAGACAGCTGAGGCCGAGCCGCTAAGGAGCACACAGATCCCTGCCAGAAACGCCAAGGCCCCTGCCAGAAACGCCAGGGCACCATAGCGCCGGTGTAACGCAAGCTTATAGACCGCAAACAAGTAGCAAGACGCAAAGGCCGCGAAGGCGCCGAAGTGATTCTTGTGAAACAACAGCCCGCGCAGGTCGCCGTCGTGCCCGCCGCGCATCAGCCCTACCGAGGGGACCAAGATGGCAAACGCCACACATATCAAGAGGCCCACAGTTAAGATCCGGCCCATGAAGTGGACTTGACCTTTCGTCCCAAAGGCCCGCGCGATGATCGCTGCGGTGGCCACGGTGGCCAAAAGCAGCGCAAACTGTTCTATGTTATCCAGTCCGCGCGCAGACCACACGATGGTCAGCCCGCACCAAATCAACAAAAGCACAATGCCGGGCTCGTCGCGCAGAGGCCTCCAAGCCTTAAGAATCAGGGCCATGGCCAGCACCAAGACCAGCATCAAGGCCTTGACCCCCTGATATGTCGTCAGGCTGGAGCGGGGTACGAATGTGCCAAAGCCGCTCTCTGCACCCCAGTACCACAACCGCAGTTCTAGAAACACATAGCCGCCCACAATCCCAACCATTAGCAGGGCGATCGGCCTGGGTATACTGATCGCCATTGTGCGGGCGCTGGCGGCCCATTGCTTGCCGTGGGATGCGGGGGCGGTCATCTCCATCCTGTTGGCTCCCAGCCAAGC
>JBATTL010000272.1:0-2899 GCA_049670525.1 Thiohalocapsa sp.
CTGCAACTCACTGATTAATAAGCCTTTTACAAAGGCAAAGAACCGTCAGAGCCTGGTTTTAAGCTCCAGGATCAGTCGCTCCTGGTCGTCTGGCGGACCCGCGACCAGAATCAGCAGCTTGCCGACGAGAACAGGGCCCCAGTTGACCAGGACGATGCCCTGGCCCGTCGCCGGATCGTACTCCAGTCCGGCGAGGTCTATATCGGAAAGGGAGCGGTACCGGGTCTGGAAGCTCCTGGCGAGCCAGCTCCCGATGCCGAGCCTCTTGGCAACGACGGTGGGGTAGGAGGAGCCGTTGAAGCGTGGGTTGCACTCGATGGCCAGATACTGGGTGCGGCCGGCCTTCTCGGTAATCGCTACATCGAACGCGAACACGCCCTTCATCCCACGCTCGTATAGCCACAGGGCCATGGGCTCCACGCAATCCCAGGGCTCGGCGCGGGCGGGGAAGCGGTTACCTTGATGCGCCGGGCCTTCGAGCACCTGCTCGGTGGCGGCGAGCCGGGTCAGCCCGTTGCCGTTCACCTCGTACTGGAGATTGAGAAAGCAGTCGGTCAGGACCTCCGCCTGCAACTGAACCGAAACCCCCGGCTCGAAGCGTCCCAGCGCAGCACGGAGCTCATCGCGGTCGGCGCAGCGATAGATACCGACCCCGGAAACGGACAGGGCCGCTTTGAGATAGCAGGGGTATTCGAGCTGACCGATCTGCGTCTCATCGACCTCTGCGACGTCCCCGAAACACCTGGTCATAGGGGTGGGCACGCCCAATTCCCGGGCCGAGACCATGAAGTTGTTCTTGGAGTTGATGTACTCCACGACGCTGTACCAGCGCCTGTCCGGGTACGCCGCCTGCTCGGCATCGCCGAAGAAGAACACCGAGGCTTCACGGCCCGCGAAGTCGAATCGCCTGCCTTGCTCGACGTTCCAGAGGACCTTGTCCGTGATGCTGAGCCCGATTCGGTCGTAGTGGGCGCAGATCGCCTCCCATTGGGATTTCAGGTCGGGATGAAGCTGGATGACGTCCCCGGGCTGGGTCATGCCGAGGGCGCGGCCCGAATAGAGATGGTTGCCGCGGATCCCCTCGGCCGTGCAGCCCATTATGTCATGGTTGAGCATGCGTGCGGATGCGTACTCGATGTTCGAATCGCCAAGCACCGTTGCGGTGCTGGTCGCGGGCAAGGAAAGCCTGTACATGGTTGCTTTCTCCTCGGCTGAAGTTTCCTGAAAATTTTCGTATAGCCCTGATGGATGGGCGAAACGATGCAGGTCCCATTGGTAAGTCTTATGGGCCTATAAGGAAAAATTTAGCATGTCTCGTGCCAAATATTGGATTCCGGTTGTTGAATCGGCGCCCGGCTTCTGCCGGACTCCAAGAGCGAGCGGGGGCTCGGTCAGAGCGCGCGGATGCAGACCTCGCATACCCCGCCGATCACAACCAGCTCGACCCTGGCCTCGAGCATCTGGGGAAGCAGGCGGTTGCAGACGAGGAGCTTGGGCAGGGGAATCGCGGCCTCGAGGATGTAATCGCCGTGCTGGTTGATTGGGCGGCAAGGGCTCGGCCCGGGTGAATCCCGGTACCGGCTGCGGAGCTCGTGCTGGCATTGAGTATGGAGATGGCGGCCGGCAGGTTGCATCGGATCAGCGGGACGCCCGCCGATGCCGGGAGTCCCGGATCTCCGAGAACCGGACCAAGTGCAGCTGGTCTGTCGCTATCCATACAGGCTGCACCCCATTGTCAACTATGCTACGACACCAACAAGGTCGGAAGCGTTCATGATTCGTTATTAAAAACAAATAGATAAATGATTTCCCCGAGTTTGGCGCGGGGCTTGCTTGTTTGGCGCTGGGCTTGCTGCTGTGGGAGCAAGAGCGATCACAGTCAACCTGCTGCTTGCAGCGGGCAAATCGGGAGATCCCATCATGGCACTGCGTCAATGCGCCATTTCATTTACGGCAAAGGCGGAATCGGGAAGTCTACGACCACGGAGAACCTTGTCGCGGATCTGGCCGAGCTGGGTCAGAAGGTCATGATCTTGGGGTGTGACCCTAAGGCCGACTCCACGCGCCTGATTCTGCACTCCAGGGGCCAGCAGGTATGGGCGAAGTGGCTGGAGTCTCTGGCTGCTCAGGGTACCGCCGAGGCAGCGGCATGAGCCGCTGAGAATTCGTACGGGGTTTCTACTGGTGGTAGGGGCTGTTGGCTTAGGCTCTCGTGTCGTAATGACCAATATCGGTCGCCGTTGTTAGGGGCGCGGCTAAGGATCATTTCGATCACCACACTAATACCGGAGAGAAGGAAAATGAGTTTTAAACGCTATCGTTGTGGCACCTGCGCGCATATCTACGACGAAGCTAAGGGTAGCCCGATTCACGGGATGGCCCCGGGGACTCGATTTGATGACCGGCCGGACGGATGGTCTTGTTTGGTTTGTGGTGATCATCGCGAACGTTTTGAATTTGCGGGTTTGTCCGAGCATGAGCAAGCCGTTGCTGCACGCAACAACGACCAAGAAGGCGATCCCATTGTGATTGTTGGCGCTGGGATCGGCGGTTGGTACATTGCCGAGCAACTGCGCCAGAATGGTTCCAAAGGCCCAATCACCATCGTCACGAAAGATAATGGTGACTACTACTACAAGCCGCACCTGTCCGTGTCCGTTGCCGGCAAGTCACGTGCTGATCTGATCATTGCCAAAGGGCCGGATCGCGCGCAGTTGCTGGACGTGGACTTGCGTGCACGTACGCAGGCGCTTGGTCTCGATCGTAAGAAGAAACGTTTGTTGACCAACAAAGGCAAGGTCGAGTACGGCAGGGTCGAGTACGCCAAGTTGGTGCTTGCGACGGGCGCGGTGCCGTTCCGTCTCTACGATCGTCGTATCCAGCAGCATATCCATCAGCT
>JBATTL010000273.1:0-14791 GCA_049670525.1 Thiohalocapsa sp.
TGGGCGCCTCGGGGCGTCGGCGGGCTGCCACCAGCAGGACCGGCAGTGCGAGCGCGTCGGCGACTAGATACTCGGGTTGGATCAGGTCGCGCAGCACGATTATTTCCTGCCCCGTCGTCGGCATGAAAGTGATCGCGAGCAGGATCAGATGACGAACCAGGAAGGCAAGGATCAGCCAGAGCGTCACGGGTACCTTCAGCGCCAGATGCTCGTCGTACCGTTCGGGGTGGTGCCGAAGTCGTTTCATGGGCTGCTATGTGACCAATGGACGCCTGCCCAGCGCCGAGCTATGCAAAGTTAGTTTTCGCAATTGCGATTGCACAGCAAAGAAACTTTGCACTCCCGCCTTGACCCAGCGCAATAGAGAAACAGCAACAGGCTGATAGAGAATAACAATTCGGAATTGGCTCGCCACGTGCGTCTAGCTTCCGCATCAGCGATCAAGCGGCACCCGCTTCCCGATATCACGGGTTCGCCGCCCGCAGCCAGGGGGACTAAGAGCCAATGTCAACGCCAGTACGTCGAACGGAGACCTTCTACGAGGTCATGCGCCGCCAGGGAATAACCCGGCGCAGCTTCATCAAATTCTGCAGCCTAACAGCGACCGCTTTGGGTCTCGCGCCAAGTTTCGCGGGCAAGATCGCCCACGCCATGGAGACCAAGCCCCGCACGCCCGTGCTCTGGCTTCATGGTCTGGAGTGCACCTGCTGTTCCGAGTCCTTCATCCGTTCCGCCCACCCGCTGGTGTCGGACGTCGTGCTGTCGATGATATCGCTGGACTACGACGACCTGATCATGGCCTCGGCCGGGCATCAGGCGGAGGCGATCCTGGAAGAGATCACACACAAGTACAAAGGCAACTACATCCTGGCTGTCGAAGGCAATCCGCCGCTGAACCAAGAAGGCATGAGCTGCATCATCGGCGGTCGGCCTTTCGTTGAGCAGTTGCAAGAAGTGGCCAAGAACTGCAACGCGATCATCTCCTGGGGGAGTTGCGCGTCCTGGGGCTGTGTCCAGGCGGCCCGGCCAAATCCGACCCGTGCGACGCCGGTGCATCAGGTCATCAAGGACAAGCCGATCATCAAGGTGCCAGGCTGCCCGCCCATCGCCGAGGTCATGACCGGCGTGCTGACCTATATGCTGACCTTCGACCGTATTCCGCAGTTGGACCGTCAGGGCCGGCCTGTGATGTTCTATGGTCAGCGCATCCACGACAAGTGCTATCGCCGACCGCACTTCGACGCCGGTCAATTCGTCGAGGAATGGGATGATGAGGGCGCGCGCAAGGGCTACTGCCTGTACAAGGTCGGTTGCAAGGGGCCGACCACCTACAACGCGTGCTCCACCGTGCGTTGGAACAATGGCGTGTCTTTCCCAATCCAGTCCGGCCACGGCTGCATTGGCTGCTCCGAAGACGGTTTCTGGGACAAGGGCAGCTTTTACCAACATACCACCGACACGCATGTGTTCGGCGTCGAGGCGAATGCGGACAAGGTCGGTCTCGGTGCGGTCGGGGCCGTCGGCGCCGCCATCGGTGCCCATGCCGCCTATTCGGCGATCCAGCGCGCCAAACAGAAGAACCCCAATGCGGGCGACAACCAGGGCACGGAAGGTGACAAGCAATGACAGCGACCACGACCCCGAACGGCTTCGATCTCGACGACTCCGGCCAGCGTGTGGTGGTCGACCCGGTGACCCGCATCGAGGGCCACATGCGCTGTGAGGTGAATCTGGACGAGAACAATATCATCCGCAACGCGGTCTCCACCGGCACCATGTGGCGCGGGCTGGAGGTGATCCTGCGCGGCCGTGATCCACGGGACGCCTGGGCCTTCACGGAGCGGATTTGCGGCGTCTGCACCGGCACACATGCGCTGACGTCGGTACGTGCGGTTGAGGATGCGCTGGGTATCCAGATTCCGGAGAACGCCAACTCGATCCGCAACATCATGCAGTTGACCCTGCAGGCGCACGACCACTTGGTCCATTTCTACCACTTGCATGCGCTCGACTGGGTCGATGTGGTCGCGTCGTTGAAGGCGGACCCGAAGGCAACCTCCCAATTGGCGCAGTCGATCAGTGACTGGCCCATGTCGTCGCCGGGCTATTTCCGCGATGTCCAAACCCGCATCAAGCGATTCGTGGAGTCCGGTCAGCTCGGACCGTTTATGAACGGCTATTGGGGCAATCCGGCTTACAAGCTGCCCCCTGAGGCCAATCTGATGGCCGTTGCGCACTACCTCGAGGCGCTCGACTTTCAAAAGGAAATCGTCAAGATCCACACCGTCTACGGTGGCAAGAACCCGCACCCGAACTGGTTGGTTGGGGGTATGCCCTGCGCCATCAATGTGGACGGTGTCGGCGCGGTGGGCGCGGTGAACATGGAGCGGCTGAATCTAGTTTCGGGAATCATCGATCGTACCATCGACTTTATCGACCGCGTCTACATACCCGATCTGCTCGCCATCGCGTCCTTCTATAAGGATTGGACCTATGGCGGCGGCCTGAGCGGCACCTCGGTGATGTCCTACGGCGACATTCCCGACCACGCCAACGACGACTCGGCCTCCAATCTAATGCTGCCGCGGGGCGCAATCGTCAACGGCGACCTGAGCAAGATCCATGCGGTCGATCTGCGAGACCCCGCGGAGATTCAGGAGTTCGTCGATCATTCCTGGTTCAGCTATGACGACGAGAGCAAGGGTCTGCATCCTTGGGACGGCGTCACCGAGCCCAACTACGTCCTCGGTCCCAACGCCAAGGGCACGTCGACCCGCATCGAGGCCGTCGACGAGGGTGCCAAGTATTCGTGGATCAAGGCGCCGCGCTGGCGCGGCAACGCCATGGAGGTGGGTCCGCTAGCACGCTATGTCATCGGGTACGCCCAGGGTATTCCCGAGTTCAAGGAGCCGGTGGACAAGGTACTGACTGATCTTGATCTGCCGCTGAACGCGCTGTTCTCGACCCTGGGCCGTACTGCCGCGCGAGGGCTCGAGGCCTCCTGGGCTGCGCACAAGATGCGGTATTTCCAGGACAAGCTCGTTGCCAACATCAAGGCCGGCGACACCGCCACCGCCAATATCGACAAATGGGAGCCGCATACCTGGCCGAAGCGTGCCCAGGGCGTCGGCACCACGGAGGCCCCACGTGGCGCGCTCGGGCACTGGATCGTCATCGAGAAGGGCAAAATCGAGAACTACCAGGCCGTGGTGCCCACCACCTGGAACGGCTCGCCGCGAGATCCAGCCGGCAATATTGGTGCCTTCGAAGCGGCGTTGCTGAACACGCCGTTGGCCAAGGCCGACGAGCCGCTGGAGATCCTACGCACGCTGCACAGCTTCGACCCTTGCCTGGCCTGCTCGACGCACGTCATGAGCCCCGACGGCGAGGAACTGACGCGTGTGAAGGTGCGCTAACTCGACCCTGACTATCGATCATCCATGGCCGAAATCAGCGATCATCCTGCCCCGAAGGGGACAGGCTGATCTCTGAGCGCTTCGCTCGTTGCGCAGGCCTCGAACGACATCAAGGTAATTCTCGATGAGCACCACCACAGAAGAGCTTCTCCGGGAGCAGCGACGCCGGGGCGTACCCACCAGCAGGCGCACCGCCGTTTACGTCTATCAGGCGCCACTGCGCGCCTGGCACTGGATCAATGCCCTGTCCATCACCGTACTGGCCATCACCGGCTGGTTCATCGCGAACCCGCTGCCGAGCATGCCCGGTGAGGCCAGCGACCATTTTGTCATGGGCTATATCCGTTTCTTTCACTTTGCGGCTGGCTATGTGTTCGCGGTCGGCTTCCTGTTCCGCATCTATTGGGCCTTCGCCGGCAATAGCTACGCGCGCCAGTTGTTTACGCTGCCGTTCTGGCGGCGTTCGTTCTGGCATGAACTCTGGCACGAGGTGCGCTGGTATGCGTTCCTGGAGAAAGAACCGAAGAAGTACTACGGCCACAATCCGCTGGCGCATCTATTCATGGTGGTGATTATCACCGTTGGCGGACTCGTGATGATGTTAACGGGCTTTGCGCTGTATTCGGAGCAGGCCGGACTCGGGACCTGGCAGGATCAGCTGTTCGGCTGGGTCATTCCGCTGGTGGGGCAGAGCCAGGACGTGCGTCTCTGGCACCATTGGGGCATGTGGGTCATCGTCGTGTTCGTCATGCTGCATGTCTACAGTGCTATCCGCGAGGACGTCATGTCGCGACAGAGCCTGATCAGCACCATGATCAGCGGTTGGCGCATGTTCAAGGACGATCGGCCGTGAAGAGGCCACGCAAGTCGCGTGTCGCGAATGACCCGGGGGCTGTGATGACGAGAGCCGATTCAAGTGCATACGCGCGGGTTTTGGTATTGGGCATCGGCAATATCCTGTGGGCCGACGAGGGGTTCGGAGTGCGCTGTGTCGAGGCGATGGCGGCGGCCTATCGGTTCGGAGGGAATGTGACGTTGCTCGATGGCGGCACTCAGGGCATCTATCTGGTGGACCGGGTGCGTGAGGCGGATGTGCTGGTGGTGTTCGATGCGGTCGACTATGGTCTCTCGGCCGGCACACTGAAGCGCGTCGAAGGGGATGCCGTACCGAAGTTCATGGGGGCGAAGAAGATGAGCCTGCACCAGACCGGCTTCCAGGAGGTGCTGGCGCTGGCCGATCTGCTGGGCGCCTATCCAGAGCATTTGCTGCTGATTGGCGTTCAGCCGGTTGCGCTGGAGGACTTCGGGGGTAGTCTGCGGCCGCAGGTCAAGGCCTGCATCCAACCAGCGATCGATCTGGCGCTGGAGTATCTGGCCGGGCTCGGTGTGGCGCCGTTTCGGACCGATGTCATGGAGACTCCCGCCGGCGGTCTGTCGTCTACCGAATCGCACCCGGCCCTGGGTCTCGCCGCCTATGAGTCCGGACGGCCGAATCCTGAGCAGGCGTGCCGCGTCGGCGACGCTCGCCTCTTGTCGCGCCGTTTGTCAGGATCGAAAAGGGCGGAGGCGGAAGTCTGATGTGCATCGCGGTGCCGATGCAGGTGGAGACTTGCGCCGAGGGCTGGGCCCTATGCAACGATGGTGGCGACCATGATCGTCGCGAGCGCGTCGATGTGCGGCTCGTGGGGCAGCAGCGCCCTGGTACCTGGCTACTGGTTTTTCTCGGCGCCGCGCGTGACGTCATCGACGAGCAGCGGGCACGACAGACTCGCGATGCGCTGGAGGCGCTGCGCGCGGTTCAGCAGGGCGAATCCGTCGAGCACCTGTTTGCCAATCTGATTGGTCGCGAGCCGGAACTGCCGACGTTTCTGCAACCGCAGCTGGAGCCCGGGCGTGATGCGTGAATTCGACCATGCGGTCTGACGCGCCCGGTCTGAATAAGACCCGACGGATTTCGGCTCCAGCGTTGTGTCAGACGCATCCTGGAAACTCTCAACCAAGGTCCCACGCATGAGCGCACCATTGATCGATGCACTGATCGACCGACACGGTCTGCCCCTATTGGGCGAGGACGGGCTCGAAGCCTTCCTGGCATCGGGGTGTTACAGCCTGCTCTTCTTGGCCGGGGACCCGAGAAAATATCCTGAGGCCCTGGACGTCGCCGTGATCTTGCCGGAATTGATCAAGGCCTTTCCCGGGCGCTTTCAGACCGCCGTTATTGCGCCAGCGTCGGCGCAGCGATTGCAGGAACGCTTCGGCTTCAGCCGCTGGCCTGCCCTATTGCTATTGAGGGGTGATGCCTATGTCGGCGTCATCACCCGTGTCCGCAACTGGGATGAATATCTGTCGGAACTCTCCCGATTGCTTGAGTCGGAGCCGACGCGCCCGCCCAGCCTAAGTATTCCCGTCCACGCGGCGGCACTCGCCGACAGCAACGAGGGGCTGCACAGCAACGAGGGGCTGCACTGATGAACAAAGCTGGCTTCACACAAGGACGTCCGATACCTCCGGGAGCGGTTGGTCCGGGTACCCAGCCCGACGAATCTGACGGTGCCGAGCTGGAGTATCTGTCCATGCCCGGTGAGATGCAGACGTACCGTCAGCCGCTGCTTCCGGAACCCGAAGATGTCGCCGGACTGACGCAGGGGCTCTGGCTGCTGCGCGCATTGCAGCAGTTGCTCGGCGGATATCGCGTCGGGGCGCTGCCGCAGGTCATCGACCTTGCCGCCCTAGACGACGCCAATCTGCGCCTCGTCGAAGATAGCCTCGGAGAAGGTGAGGTCAGTATACGGCGCGCCGATCCCGAGCCGGCGTTGGATGCAGGTCCGGGTTCGGCGCTGTTGAAGACAGGGGCTCAGGAAACGCGTCTAGCAGGTGTCTGGCGTGTCCGCGACACCGATGACCGTGGCAAGGTCTGTCGCGACGCGTTGGAGGTCAGTGATGTGCCGGGCTTCGTGCGCTATCGGGCATTCGCCAGTGCGCGTGATCTCGCGCAGGTGCCGGCAACGCTACCGGACGGCGTCATGAATGCCCCCGGTGTGTTGGCCGAGGTGAATGAACATGTTGCCAAGCGGACGCTAGGCGGCGATGTGCGGGCCCAGGTCGTCAATCTGACACTGCTGCCTCAGAGCGAGCAGGACCTCAGCTTTCTGGGAGAGCGGCTTGGTGCCGGGTCCATCAGCATCCTATCCCGGGGGTATGGCAACTGCCGCATCACGTCCACCGCGGTGCAGGATGTTTGGTGGGTGCAGTTCTACAATTCCGATGACAGACTGATACTCAATTCGCTGGAGATCACGGATGTGCCCGAGGCGGCACTGGCGGCACAGCAAGACATCGATGACAGCGCCGCGCGCTTGCGCGAAATTCTGGACGCCCTGCAATGACCAACGAGTCTGCGTCGAAGGTGCGCATGGAATGCCGCATTTGTTGGCACGTCTACGACCCGGAGGAGGGCGACGAGTTGGGTCAGATCGCCCCCGGCACGGCCTTCAACGACCTACCGGCCGAGTGGTGCTGCCCGGAGTGTGACGCCGCGAGGCACTACTATCTTGTTTGCGACTGATTTGCGGGGGCACCTGGGATTGCAGCCCGTCACGAGACGCCGGACGTGGTCAGTCTTGGTATGCTGGCAGTGCGAGGCCTACTGGGACCGTCTGGCGCGAGCATTGGCGGTTGTGCCGGAACAGCTTGCCGATGGGGATCGGCCTAACCCCTGAAGGCCGCACCAACGGGTCCTATCCGCCCAGCGAGTTAGTGCGCACCGAGTGCCGAACGTCGACTCCGATCGCCGGAGAAATCCGGAAGGAAGTCCTGCGCGTCGATGGGCCTGCCCGCGCTGTCGACGACAAACACCGGAGTCCGGGCGCGACGCAATACGTCGCAGGTGATGCAGCCCCATAGACGCCGCTGCCAGACGCTTCGTCGCGTCCCACCGATGACGATCGACGATGCGTCGATCATGCGCGCGATCTCTGGAATGCGGGTGCCCGGGATACCTTGCTGCACCAGGAGCCGGAACTGGACATCGCCGGCGCGCGTGTTGGCTTCGGTCCCGTCTTTCAATACGTCATCGACGAACTCACCAAGCTGCTTGCTTGCTAACTCCGCAAGTGGCAGCAGTTGCTGCCCGCGGTCGAGATTCCGCATCTGGTAGTCACCCGCGGTTCGCATGGTCTGATGGGCGATATGGGCGATGGTCAGCGCTTGTTGGGTAGTCGTGGCGCGTTGCCACGCATAGCCTAGACAGGCGGCACCATGTTGATCGAGCGTCACGGCGCAGAGGATGGAACTGCTCAATGCTGGCGGCGCTTGGGGGATTGATCGAATTGTTGTCATTTCTCACCACTGCAGTCGGCAGGCAATTGTCCCAGTGCAGTTGGACAATAGCAGGCTCTCTAGGGTGTTTTATGACGTTTTCGTGAAATATGACCAGCCGTCATCCCATGCGGTAGACCAGCGTCGGTTCCTTGTTGAAGGTGGCTTCTCGTTGGAGACCGAGGAGTCCGGTCAGCGCGCCGGCCTCGGATCCGGGGTTGCGGCGCGAGTGCTTCAAGCCGCAAGGGTCCGCTTGCATGCCCGCGCGCCTCAATCTTCGTCGACGATGCCGATCAATGTGCGGATGCCCGCCGCCGCGTTACGCAGGTCCGCCCGATCGTCTGGCTTGCTCTCACCCTCATCGAGCCGGTCCGCGACACCATCGATACGTTCGGTCTGGTCTAGCAGCCGCGCCTTGACCGCGTTTATCTGGGAAAGCTTGGACAAGACCGCCCTGCGCAACTCATAGTCGGCGTCCTCCCGTTCATCGGGGTTAGTTGCGGTGTTTCGGTCACGCAACGCGATGGCCTCTTGCATCGAGCTCCGCCACCACTTCGAGAATCGCGACTTGTGGTCGGCCATGGTGTTCAGGGCGGCGGCCATTGCGTTGATCTCATCGCGCCCAGCCGGATCCGTCGGCATGCGCTCGGATGGATTCTCTCGTGTGAGTCGGTCGAGCAGACCGGCCATTCTGCGAACCGGTCGAACGATGCCTGTCGTGATCAGGATCGCGAAGAGGGCGCCGAGGGCGGTTGCCAGGGCTGCCGCGATCAAACTCGCGCGTCCGCGCGCGGCCGCGCTGTCGGCAATGGCGGCGCTCATCTGCTGCATCAGTTCGTTGGCTGCGGCGAGATTCGCCTCCACCAGGGGCGTGATTGGCGCCGCGGCGGCGTACATCTCCTCCGTGAGCTTGGCGATCCCCCGATCTTGATCGACCAACGCGTGAAAGTCCCGCTGGTAGCCGTCGAGCAACGCCGAGAGCTCGGCTTGTTCAGCGTCGGCAATGCTTGAGGCCGTGATCTGACCGCGGATACCGGTCGCGATGTCGTCGACCATGGCGACATAGCGGTCGTCGCCGCGGAGCAGATAGTCTTTCTCGCGGCGGCGCAACTGGAGAATCTGATTCTCGAGGTCGGGCACATACTGGGCTTCGAGCAACGCCTCGACGCGATGTGCCGCATCGCGGAACGGTCCCTTGCCCCCACTGATCTCATCGCCCGCAAGCACGATGCCGGCGTAGGTGTCCAGTTCGGTGCGATAGGTCGAGAGTTCTTGCTCCAGACTTTCCTTGACGGGTGGCGGTAGCTCCGAATTCGACACCGTCGCGGTCATTTCCTCCAGTAGCGCATGGACCTGCTGCTGGTACTGGGGATCGCGGCGGAGCCCGAGGTCCTTCTCCCGCCGACGTATCTGAAGCAGCAGCAGATAGGGCCGATCCACATTGTATTGTCCAGCCCGGTCTTCGAGCTGGTGTACGGCGTCGCGAAACGCGCCCTGAAGGCCCGAGTCCTCATCCAGCCCGCGCACGCGCCAAGCGTCGACGATGGCGTCGAATCGCGTGCTGAAGTCGTTGCTTAGGGTCTCAAGCTGCTCCGCCGTCCGCTGCGACGCGACATCGATGTCGGACAGCAGTGACGTTTGCTCCATGAGGGCAGTCGCCTCCCTCCGTGCTCTGTCCGCGTAGCCGGTATCGCGGGTCAGCAGAAAGCGTTCCGCCGCGCTCAACATACCGGTCAGCCGGCTCTCGATCGCGAATGCGCGGGACTGGCGCTCACCATAGACGGCATGCAACTCCCGGTAGTCCTTGACGACAGCGTCTAGATTCAGATGGTAGTACCAGATGACGCCAAGAAAGATCAGACCCACCGCACCGAAACCGATGCCGATCTTCTCACCGATGCGCAGCCGCGTTGCCAGCTTGTTCAATAGCCGATCCTCGTCGTGAAGTTGCCGCGCGGGCGTTCGCCGTCGAAGGAGGCTGGCTATTGCCTCTTTGCTGGGCGCGGTTGAGCTTGCAGGAGTCTTTGTCCGCTATCTTAACGGCTGTCCCTGGCCGCCGGAGAGTCGATGGGCAATAGTCACTATTGTATTCTCTCGGCGCGACCGCGTCGGGTCTAGGTGCAGGCAAAATATTGCGATCTTATGACAAAATTGTTGCGGTTTCTCTATTGTTTTGTGAGACTCTCCCCCGCTGGCAATGGTAGTCGCCAGTGCCGATGTACTTGTAACAGCATAATTCCCAAATCACGTCGCGGGCGCGAGGATGATCGCCCAGTGTTGGCCGCCGACTTAGATAATCAACGAGTTGCGGCTCCGTGAGAGATTGAAGAGGTAACCACTGATGAAGTCTTCGAATCCGATCGCGGCGCTGTTCGCTGGATCGCCCTTTAAGCCAATGCAAAATCACATGGGGGTCGTCAATGATTGCGTCGCCCAAGTACCAGGCCTGTTCGACGCATTGATCGCCAATGATGAGGCGTCCGTGAAACGTATCGCGGCTGAGATCTTTGCCAAGGAAAGTGAAGCCGACGGCATCAAGAATCAGGTCCGATTGCACTTGCCGAAGAGCCTGTTCATGCCGGTCGACCGACGCGATCTGCTTGAAGTGCTAGAAGTGCAGGACTCCATTGCCGATACCGCCCAAGACATTGCCGGCTTGTTGCTACAGCGCGAGATGACGGTGCCGGATGACATGCAGGACGACCTTCGCGCCCTGATTGCGCGCTGCGTGGACGCGTGCAAACAGTCCACCGCTATCATCGGCGAGCTCGATGAATTGGTGGAGACTGGCTTCCGCGGGCCGGAGGCAGCTCGGGTTGAGACGATGGTCGAGGAACTGAACAAGATCGAGAGCGAGACCGACGATCTCGGCATGGCGCTTGCCCGCACCCTGTTCCAGCATGAGGACAGCATGAGTCCGGTGTCCGTGATGTTTTGGTACCGGTTGATCCATTGGATCGGCAATCTGGCCGATTACTCCGAGAAGGTGGGAGACCGCGTGCTGTTGCTGATCGCGCGCTGAGTCGGGCGCGGGGTCCGTCCTCCTAAGAACCAGAGCAAGCTCGTCCCGCTGACGCCCAAGGCCCCGGTCACCGGGTCCGTGACGCTGGGCTGTTGCCCGCGGGAATCACCACAGTTGGAGTCACAATGGAAATCATCGCAACCTATGGGACCGTATTCCTGGTCCTTGCCATAATATTCGGCCTTTACATGACCTGGGGTATCGGCGCCAACGATGTCGCCAACGCCATGGGTACTTCGGTGGGCTCAGGCGCCATCACGGTCAAACAAGCGATTCTGATCGCCGCCATTTTCGAGTTTGCCGGAGCATTCATCGCCGGCGGCACCGTCACGTCGACGATTCGCAAGGGCATCATCGATCCATCTCTAATCGTCGGGAACCCGGAGATACTCGTCTACGGGATGCTCGCGGCGCTGCTGGCCGCCGCCATCTGGCTGATGATCGCCACCACACGTGGTTGGCCGGTCTCGACAACGCACTCGATCGTTGGCGCCATTGTCGGGTTCGCCATTGCCGGTATCGGCATGGACGCGGTCAAGTGGGACAAGATCGGGCAGATCGCGGCCAGCTGGGTGGTCTCGCCGCTGATCGGTGGCCTTGTCGCGCTGCTGCTGATGCTCAGCATTCGAAAGTTGATCCTAAACGCGGGTCATCCGTTCGAGAGCGCGAAACGCTGGGGTCCCGTTTATGTCTTTCTGGTTGGATGGATCGTCAGTCTGGTGACGCTGTTTAAGGGTCTCAAGCACCTGAAGTTAGAGCTGACCACACTGGAGAGCTTTATCGCCGCTACGATCATTGGCATTATCGTCGCCTTGGTCGGCAAGTGGATGATCAGTCGTGTCAAGGTCGATAAGCAGGCCGAGAAGAGTTTCCACTTCGCAAGCGTCGAGCGCGTATTCACGCCGATGATGATCTTCACGGCCTGCGCGATGGCGTTCGCGCATGGCTCCAACGATGTCGCCAACGGAATCGGCCCCATGGCCGCTGTCATCTCGATCATTCAGAGTGGCGGTGAGGTGGCGCAAAAGGCGTCGACGCCGCTGTGGATACTCTTGTTGGGCGGCGTCGGTATCGTGGTGGGACTCGCGACGCTCGGCTACCGCGTCATGCAGACGATCGGCACCCGGATTACGGAGTTGACTCCGACGCGCGGTTTCTGCGCCACCCTCGCGGCAGCTAGTACCGTGGTGCTCGCGTCCAAAACCGGCCTCCCGGTCTCGACCACGCATATCGCGGTCGGCGCGGTTATGGGCGTTGGTCTCGCGCGTGGTATCGGCGCCTTGGACCTGCGCGTCATCGGGAACATCGTCATCTCCTGGGTCGTGACGCTGCCGGCCGGCGCGATTCTCGCCGCGATCTTTTTTTACATCTTCAAGGCGACCTTTGGCTGAGGCCATGCCTGCGGTCCCGGGGCTGGTACCGACCGGATCGGTCCGAACCCCAGGGACTGGGGCGGGTATTCCGCGGCCCAGGTTACCACCAGGTCGGCGCCACGCCCGGCAAACCCTGTATGACCAGTCCACCGGAAGGTCTCCCCGGACTCATTCTGGAGCCCGTCGCCAATCTGCGGTCCTACCGCAAGGTGCCGGTCGCCAAATCAGTACGGTTCAATCAAATCATCGTCACCGGTCCGCCTGGGTCCGGTAAATCGACCTTCGTTCGGCAACTCGGAGGTTGGCCGGAGGAAGGCTATGTGGACTTGGCCTTGAAGGGCTGGTGGCGAGCCCAGGCGCTGGCGGTGCGGCCTCGGGAAGTGCATTTAGGGCTTCCCTTCGAGGGGCGTCGGACCGCCATGGCCCTGTTCGAAGAAGGCTGGCTCGAACATTGGAAAGAGCTGCGGCTGGATGAGGAGCGTGTCCGAACGCCGCCACCCAAACGGCATCTACTCTCGGTAAACTGGCTCGGGCGCTTCGTTTTCGAATTTATGTTGCCGCCGCCCGAGCGGATACTCGCCGATCGGTTGGAGCGGGCCCGACAGGGTACGCACCCCGTAGACGCGCGGGTCGACTTGGATCAGATTCGAGCCCAGGTGGCGTTGTTCAGCCGCATTGCTCTGCATTTTCACCGCTGCGGCGTGCAGGTCTACGTGCGCGAACGTGTTGCCCACGCGCCGTCGAGGATTGCGGCGCCGAAGCGACTGGAGTGACGTCGGGCGGGAACACTGCCCGTCTTTGAGCGGGCGAGGCCGCCCGCCCTTGCCCGGATCCTAAGTGCCCGCTAATTTGGACGCTGACACCATGTCTCAAGCAAGCCCCGAATCCCGTAGGAGTTTCCTCAACTACTTCGAGGAGCTGATCCAGGACATGGAGGAGTGCGATGACGTCGATCTGCAAGGCTCGTTGCGGCTGCCGGACAGCAAGGTGCGCGTGCCGGCGCCCGCGATGCCACTGCAACTGCTGCTTGGGGGCGAGGACGGCTACCGCCTGCAACTGGAGCCGGAAGTCGTCGTCGACGCGGACGGGCGCTTTCACCGCAATGGCAGCTACCTGTTGTTCGATCCAATCACCTTCTTCTCGTCGATCAGCGGTTTCGTCCGACTTTCCGCTGGCGAGTCCGTGACCCTGGGGCGGGATGATCTATTGCAGCGCCTGCTGCTGCAGTATCCGGACGAGGTCGATCGAAATCACCTGCGCCTGAAACTGACCGGCAAAGGTCTGGCGATGAAAAAGAAGTCGACGACCCATGGCGCCTGCATTACGCCGCTGACCGAAATCAGTACCGCTGACCGCGCTGTCCACTGGCGCATCGCCAAGATCAAGCGGCTGGCGAAGGTCATCGGCGTACCCATCGACAGTATTCCGCGGGACGAGGCACTCGATCTGTTGGAGCGCGTCATTGAGGTCATGGAGCGGGAGGCCTATCGCGTTCCCACTCAAGATGGCGCACCGGGCGGTCTGCTTCAGTTGCCGGTGAAACCGGCACCGGTCTTCATCGGCGATCTGCACGCACGTATTGACAACCTGCTGGTGGTGCTGACCCAGAATGGATTTCTGGAAGCACTCGAGGATGGAAGCGCAATGCTGATCCTGGTCGGCGATGCGGTGCAGCCGGATGAGCCGGGCCGGGAGGACGAAATGGATACGTCCATGCTGTTGATGGACTTGATCTTTCGACTAAAGCTCAAGTATCCGCAGCGGGTATTCTATTTGCGCGGTAACCACGACAGCTTCGCCGAGGACATCAGCAAGGGAGGCGTTCCCCAGGGACTACTCTGGGAGAAGGCGCTGCATGACCAGCGCGGTGCAAAGTATCGCGATGCGATGCAGCGTCTCTATGACCTGCTGCCCTATGTCGCGGTGTCGCCACAGTTCGTCTGTTGCCACGCCGGCCCGCCAACGATGAAGGTGACACGTAAAGATCTCATCAACGCACATCGGAATCCCAAGCTGCAACATCAGCTGACGCATTTGCGTCTGCGCAAGCCGGGCTCACCGACCGGATACAACCGTGGCGATCTCAAGCGCTTCCGCAAGCGCCTCGGCGTGGCGTCGAATACGCCCGTTGTGGTCGGTCACACCCCGATGTCCGTGGATGATACCTGTTGGCTCAACGCGGGCGGTATCGAGCATCACCACATCTTGTTCGGTGCCCACCCAGGCAAGATCGGCCTGATTACCCGCCCCGGCAAACGTCTGTTGCCATTGCGCTATCCCGTGGAACCCCTGGTGCAGGTCTACAACCGGTTCATCCAGACCGGAAGTCTCGAGCTGTAGGGTCGGCGTGTTCGTCAGGTTTCGGAGCGCCGAGTACCGGCGAACGCGCGTCAATCTATCGGACAAGGCGTGGCGATGCCATTCAATGGATGTCACACTGCCGTAACGATGATGTCATAATCCGGTAATTATTAGGGCGTTTCCGCCACGCCACGGCCTGCGTAGGTGATTCGATCCGTCAATGCCCCTCAAACCAACCGGAGACCGATGATTCATGAGCGAAAAGATCGATCCTGGCCCGATTCTGGTCCCGGTGGACTTCTCGGCGTCTTCAGAGGCCGCTCTGACGCACGCCGTTGAGATGGCGCGCTGCATGGGCAGGC
>JBATTL010000274.1:0-13956 GCA_049670525.1 Thiohalocapsa sp.
ACTCGAAATGGCGCGCCATCCATGGCTCGCGCCGGCAACGCCACGAATCGGCGTTTCGCTAAGCCGGCTGTGCCGCATCCCCCGCTATGACGACCGCGGGCCGCTTGCAGTCGCTCCCAAACCCGGCCCATGGCCGCTTCGAGGTTGGTGAATGTACGAAAACATGGTCGACGTTCTGATCTACCTCTCCGAAAACTACATGGATGGTGAATCGCGACCAGCAATCGACCAGGACGAACTCGAGACGGAGTTGTCCCAGGCCGGATTCTCCAAGAGCGAGATCTCCCAAGCCCTGACCTGGCTCGATGACTTGGCCAAACGTATGGCCAGCACCGACTATCAACCGCGCGGCGTGGACGCAATGCGTATCTATACCCCCGCGGAATGCCGGAAGCTCGACCTTGACGCCCGCGGCCTGCTGTTGTTCCTTGAACAAGGCGCCATCCTTGATCCACTGAGCCGCGAATTGGTGATCGACCGCGCCGTCGCGATCGAACAGGACATTGTCTCTGTCGACGAACTAAAGTGGGTCGTGCTGCTCGTGCTGATGAATCGGCCGGGACGCGAATCAGCGCTGAGCCAAATGGAAGATCTCATCTACGGCGATCAGTCGGTCTACCTACATTGATGCGCCGATGATTGTCACGCAGCGCGGCGCGCTAGTCGGCGTTTGATGCAATACCGCGTCGCGGTACCCTGCAGAACACCACCGCGCAAGCGCCTTCGGCAGGCTCGGGCCGAACCTTATTGGCTACGGCGCGGATCACGGCTGCACAGGGTGTGGATCGTCCGGCCCCTGGCAGGGGGACCTGAGCCATCGTTCGGCTAGGCCCCTGTGCAAGATCGTCAGCCGTCCCCACCTTGACGCGACCCGAGGGTTTCGTATCTCCTAATGCCCCTTCGACATGTATCCGAACGGTCACCATGAATCTCGTCGTCGTCGAATCGCCTGCTAAGGCCAAGACCATCAAAAAGTACCTCGGACCTAATTTCGAGGTAGTCGCTTCCTATGGCCATGTGCGGGATCTCGTGCCTAAGGAGGGCGCGGTCGACCCCGAGCAAGGCTTCGAGATGAAGTATCAGATCATTGACCGCAACGAGAAACACGTCCAAGTCATCTCCAAACTGCTAAAAAAGGCGGATGCTTTGTACCTGGCGACCGACCCTGACCGCGAGGGTGAGGCCATCTCCTGGCACCTCTACGAACTGTTGCAAAAACGCAAGCAGATCGGAGATCGACCCGTCTATCGGGTTGTGTTTAACGAGATCACCAAACACGCGGTGCAGGATGCCGTGGCGAATCCGCGGGAATTGTCCCAGGATCTCGTCAACGCCCAACAGGCACGCCGGGCACTGGATTACCTAGTGGGATTCAACCTGTCACCACTGCTTTGGAAGAAAGTCCGTCGCGGTCTGTCGGCTGGGCGTGTTCAAAGCCCGGCGTTGCGTCTGATCGTCGAGCGGGAGCTGGAGATAGAGGCCTTCGAGAGTCGCGAATACTGGACTGTGGAAGCGGACGCCCTTACTGACGGCAAGCCCTTGACCGCCAAACTGATCGAGTTTGAAGGCGACAAGGTCGAACAGTTCAGCATCACTAACGAGGAGCGCGCCAAGGCCGTTGAGCAGGAACTGGTAAAGTCCGCCGTGGGCAAGCTCCGCGTCGATCGTGTCGAGCGCAAACAGCGCAAGCGCAATCCGGCGCCGCCATTTATCACCTCCACGCTCCAGCAGGAGGCCGCCCGCAAGCTCGGCTTCACGGCCCAGCGCACGATGCGCACGGCCCAACAGCTCTACGAGGGTGTTGACATTGGCGGCGGTGCGGTCGGTCTGATCACCTATATGCGAACAGACTCGGTGAACCTTGCGCAGGAAGCCCTCGTCGAGCTTCGGGACTACGTCGCCGAGCGCTACGGTGCTGATCACCTGCCGCCCCAGCCGCGGCTGTTCAAGACCAAGTCCAAGAACGCCCAAGAAGCGCACGAGGCAGTCCGGCCGACCTCGATCCGGAACGTCCCGAACGACATCAATGCCTTCCTAAGTGCAGACCAGTCCAAGCTCTATGAGTTGGTGTGGAAGCGCACTCTCGCGTGCCAGATGGCCCATGCGTTGCTGAATCAGGTCGCGATCGATCTTAGCGCGGGCGAGGGCAATCGTTTTCGGGCCACCGGCTCCACCGTGGCAGAGCCCGGCTTCATGCGCGTTTACCTCGAGGGTCGTGATGACGCCAAGTCCGCGGACGATGATGAGGAGCGGATGCTACCTAACCTCAACGAGGGAGATCAGGTGGACCTAGCCGCGATTCGCCCGGAACAGCATTTTAACGAACCGCCGCCACGGTACAGCGAAGCGTCGCTGGTGAAGGCGCTGGAGGAGTTCGGCATCGGCCGTCCGTCGACCTACGCGTCCATCATTTCGACCTTGCAGGAGCGTGAGTATGTCGTGCTGGACAAAAAGCGCTTCATGCCTACGGATGTGGCACGCGTGGTCAACAAATTCCTGACCGCGTATTTCACGTCGTATGTAGACTATGACTTCACCGCGCGCCTCGAAGACGAGCTCGACGCTGTTTCCCGCGGCGAGGGCGACTGGATTCCCCTGTTGGAGCAGTTCTGGCGGCCATTTAAGGACAGCATTGACCACACCCAGGAAAACGTGCAGCGCAGCGATGTGACCCAGGAGGCCATCGACGAGAAGTGCCCCACCTGCGGTAGCCAGTTATCCAAGCGGCTCGGTCGCAACGGTCTATTTATCGGCTGCACCAACTACCCCGAATGCGACTACACCCGCGATCTCAACGCCGATAAAACGGAGGCAGAGGAGCCGGAGATCGTTGCCGATCACAAGTGTCCGAAATGCGACTCCGACCTCGCCGTCAAGCGCGGCCGTTACGGCAAGTTCATCGGCTGTACTGCTTACCCGAAGTGTAAGCACATCGAGCCTTTGGAAAAACCGGAAGACACCGGCGTTGTCTGTCCCAAATGCACCCAGGGCACACTGCAGAAAAAGAAATCCCGTCGCGGGAAGCTATTCTACTCCTGTTCAACCTACCCAACGTGCGACTATGCGGTCTGGAATGAGCCTATCGCCGAGTCCTGTCCGAAATGCAATTGGCCGCTGCTGACACTCAAGGTAACCAAGACCAAGGGATCGCAGAAAGTCTGTCCCCAGAAGGAATGCGGCCATACCGCGGCGGCGGAGGAAGGAGAGGCTGCTGAGATCAGTTCTTGACCGCTTAACCGCCAAGGAGAACGGGGGTCGGGTATGGTGCCGCGTAATCGAAGCACAGTTCGCTCAGTTGGCGCGTCCCCCTGCGGAATGCGTATCGCAGCGCAGGCCGTGGCATCAGGTGCCGTAATTGCCTATCCCACCGAGGCAGTTTACGGACTCGGTTGCGATCCGCTCAACGCGACCGCCGTGCGGCGGATTCTCAGCATTAAGGGACGTCCCGAAGATAAGGGGCTGATCCTGATCGCGGCGAGGTTTGATGCCGTCGCACCCTATATTCATTCTCTCGATGCCGGGAGGATGGCCGAGATCCTGGCTTCTTGGCCAGGACCCAATACCTGGCTGCTCCCGGCTCGGAAAGGCACGCCCTGTTGGCTAACCGGCGCCCACGATACGCTAGCCGTGCGGGTTACCAGCCACCCGATTGCGGCAGGGATCTGTCAGGCTTGTTCGCGTCTGGGGAGCGGTGCGCTTGTGTCGACCAGCGCCAACCTCAGCGACCGATCACCGGCTCGTACGTCATTCGGCGTGCGTCTCCAACTGGGTAATGCCCCGGATTTGATCGTCAACGCCGCCTGTGGTGGCCATCCGCGCACTTCCACAATCCGCGACGGTCGCACCGGCCAGGTACTTCGCGTGTGATTCTTCCGGAGAGATCCGCCGCGCGCGCCAGTTGGACGGGGCCTTGTTGACCACCATTACGACGCCGGGTCGCTCCAGATCGGCCTCTATCGACCCACGGGGGGTGGGCAGAGGTGCCTGGCGGCGGAGAAACTGCGGTTATTGGGCGGAACGTCGCGTACTTCCGATCCCGATACCCGCATCATTACTGAGGAGTGAGGCGATCTTAGGTGTTGCGAAGGGTCTGCTTGAAGCGGGGTGCGAGCGTCAGGAGGCTATTGCTCAGTATCGTGGTCAGCTCTTCCGTGGCTGGATTGACGGCTTGGGGCTGGGTATTCCCCGTACCGATTGACGACGCCCGCATGGTCGCGAGTTTTCCCCACGATTCGGGCGCCTTCACCCAGGGTCTCGTGTTCGACGGTGGCGAGCTGTTCGAGGGCACAGGGAAACGCGGGCTCTCCACGCTGCGGCGCGTCGATCTTGAGACCGGCGAGGTCGTCCAGCAGGCAACACTGTCGCCTGATCTCTTCGGTGAGGGAATCACCGTTTGGGGAGGTGAGATCATCCAGCTCACGTGGCAGGCCCGTCAGGGTATACGCTACGATCGAACCACGTTCGAGCCAGTCGGCACATTCCCTCTGTCGGGGGAGGGCTGGGGCATTACGCAGGACGGGCGGCACTGGATCGTCAGCGATGGCACGGACACCTTACGATTCCTGGATCCCGCCAGCGCGCGGGAGGTTCGGCGGATCGTCGTGCGCGACGGTTTGCGCACTGTGGCGAGGCTGAATGAACTCGAGTACATCGACGGCGAGATCTGGGCCAATATCTGGTACCGAGATCGGTTGGTCCGTATCGCGCCGGAAGACGGCGCGGTGCTGGGCTATGTCGAACTAAGTCCACTGTGGCCGATGTCGCAGCGCCCTGGGCGGGAGGCGGTGTTCAACGGAATCGCCTACGATGCCGTCGGCCAGCGGTTATTCGTAACCGGCAAGTATTGCCCGCGCTTATATCAGATCGAGGTGCCGGAGAAGGATTAGGTTCTTCAGGATACACCCGAGAATCGGTCGCTGACTTCCCGATCTAACTATTGATTTGGGCAATGGGGGAGCGGGGTGATCGGCGCCGAGCGGCCACCCTAGCGTTCCGCGGGTCGAGACCGGAAGCTCCGGGTGCACCGATGTTGGTGTCTGAATTAGACGCCTTCTGTCGCGCCACTCCAGCGAGTTGTTGGGAAAATTTGAAAATCCTGTGCGAAATCATTTACATGCTTGGGTGTGTTGGCATTACTTTAAAAGATGCATCCGCCGGTCGTGTGGCGCTGATGTTCGGATACAACGTGCCCATGTCTACCGGGTACGGAGCGCGGCCGGGCCGTTTCTCGCCTGTCTTTAGTGATGCTCCGACTCTACCGCGAGCTGTCCGCCATCGCGTAGAAAAAGCCGCCAGACGTAGGCTAGTCTAATGACCAATCTGGAAAGCCGGGAGCCCGATATGACACTGGTGCTCGACTGCGCCGGCATCATCCAACAGGCGATCGCGGGTGATCTGGTTGCCGACGAGCCGGTCGCAGACTGGATCGGACAGCCATGGGTGGAGACGGTGCGTCAACAAGAACGTGCCGATATCGGACGGCTATTCGAGCGTGCACGTTCGGGTGGCATTGCGGGTATCGGGCAGGTGGCGCAGCGTTTTCCCAGCGGTCTGGTCTTGCCGCTCGAATACACGACCGTGCGCCTCGCAGAGGGCGCCGGGATCATCGCCGTCGGTAAGCAACTACGGGCGGTAGCGCAGTTGCAATCCCGGCTACTCGACGCCCAGCGTGTCCTGGAACAGGACTGCTGGAAGCTGCGTGCGGTCGAGACCCGTTATCGTATGCTGGTGGATTCTGCGCAGGAAGCGGTCATCACGGTAGAGCCCGACGGGTTGCGTATCAGCGAGATCAATCCCCCCGCGGTCCGATTGCTCGGACTGTCGCCCGGTGATACTCGGGGCGCACGGAAAGTCGAGCTTTCGTCTTTGCTGGCGGAGGCCGATCGCAAGGCTTTGAGGGACATCGTCAAGCGTGCACAGAGTAACGGCTTGGCGAACGGTATGCTGCCGCAGCTCAAGGGAAAATTTGGTCCCTGGCTTCTGCGCGCATCCTTGATTCCCGCCACCCCCGGCAATTCCTTGTTGCAACTGCAGATTGCCGCTGCGGCATCCGCGATCGCCTCGTCCCAGGCCGCGAAGACGCGAACCTCAAACGACGAGGCCCAGGCTGATTTCGTCGAGCGTTGGCCCGACGGCTTTGTGCTCATCGATGCCGACGGTGTTGTTTTGAGGACCAACGCGGCGTTCGTGGAGATGACACAGGAAGGCTGTCGATCGGCCCTACTCGGGCAATCCGTTGGGCGATGGTTGGGCCGCCCTGGTGCTGATCTGAGCGTATTGCTGATAAATGTTCAGCGTTTCGGCCGATTGAGGCTGTTTCCGACGCTGATCCGCGGAAGCTTGGGCAGCGAGATCGAGGTCGAGTTGTCGGCGGTCGGGGAATGTGACGTTGGGCCACAGCGTATTGCCGTGTTGGTGCGCGATGCCAGCCGTCGCGCAGCCGACGCGACATTGCGAAACCGATGCCCATGCGGAACGTGTTGGCAAGGTGCCTCTGCGCACCGTCGTCGACGAGACGGTCGCCGTGGTTGAGCGGAACTACGTCAACGCGGCGCTGCGTCTGACAGACGGTAACCGGACCGCCGCGGCGCAACTGCTCGGCCTCAGTCGTCAGAGTCTGCATACAAAGCTGCATCGCTATGGTTTGAATCAGGCGCCGGCTGCTGAATGCACATATCGGCCAGGTTTGCGCAAAGCACCTACCTAAGACCGATGTCAGCAATTCCACAACCAGTGCCGGCATTCGGCGAGGCCGATCTCAGTAACTGCGAGCTCGAACAGATCCACCTCGCGGGTTCGATCCAGCCCCACGGTGCGTTGTTGGTAGCCGATGAGCCGGGGCTCCGCGTGGTCCAGGCAAGCACGAATGCCGCCTCGGTGCTGGATACCGGGGTTTCGCCGGTTGGCATGACGCTCGCGCGCATCTCCTCCGAGCTCGAGCAGCGTGTACGAATGCATCTGGACGGTCGCCTCGACCGTCTGCCGGTCGCTTTTCGCTGCATACTCGGGTCCACGCGCCGAGCCTTCGACGGTCTTATGCACCGTCCGCCCGGTGCCGGTCTGGTGATCGAACTCGAGCCGGCGGAGCCGCATCGCGCCCTGGTCAGGGACTTCGACGCGTCATTGCGGCAACTGATGGATGCGGCGACGCTGCAGCAGTTGTGCGACGAGACGTCGCGTCTGTTCAAGGACATCGCCGGCTACGACCGAGTCATGATCTACCGTTTCGACGACGATGGTCATGGCCAGGTCTTTGCCGAACAGCGCGAGGACCACTTGGAACCCTTCCACGGCATCCGTTATCCGGCCTCAGATATCCCGCAAATGGCGCGCCGGCTGTATGTGCGCAACCGCGTGCGGCTACTCGTGGACGTGGATTTTGCACCGGTGGCGATCGAACCGCGGCAGTCTCCGCTGACCGGTCAGGAACTCGATATGTCGTTGTGCGCGCTGCGCAGCCCGTCTCCTATCCATACGCAATATTTGAAGAACATGGGCGTCAGCGCGACGCTGGTGGTTTCGCTGGTAGCCGGCGATAGGCTCTGGGGACTGATCGCTTGCCACCACTATACGCCGCGGTTTGTGCCCTATCAGGTGCGCACTCAGTGTGAACTGTTGGGTGAATTTGCAGCGACCCGCATCGCGGCCCTGGAAAGTTTCGTGCAGGCCCGTTCCGAACTGCTGGTCCGTCGGTTGGAGCAACGCATGATCGAGGCGATCTCCCGCGACGGGGATTGGAAGACGGCCTTGTTCGAAAGTCCCCAGTCCCTGCTGCACCCAGTCCAGGCTACCGGCGCCGCGCTGTTGCTCGAAGGCGAACTCTGGACAAGTGGCGAGGTGCCGTCGTCGCTCGACCTGCGCGAGCTAGGACGCTGGCTCGACGGTCTTCCACCGCAGGCCGTCGTCAGTTGCGCCTGTCTTCGCGATGCCGTGCCGCAGCTTAAGCATCTGAGCGCGACGGTTAGCGGCGTGTTGGCAGTGCCGCTGTCTGGGCAGCGAGGCGACTACCTGATTTGGCTGCGTCCTGAGCGGGTGCGCACGCTGACCTGGGGGGGGGATCCGTCTAAGCCTGTCGAGGCCGTCGATGATCCGGTGCACCTCTCGCCCCGGCGGTCGTTTTCGAAATGGCACCAGCTCGTGGAGGGCACTTCGGAGCCCTGGTCCGGACCAGAGCGCACGACGGCGCGGTTGATCGGCGAGTCGGTGGCGGATATGATTCAGCAGTTTCGTGCCGTGCGTATGCTGATCGTTCACGATCAGCTCAATCGCGTGCGGGGCCAGATCCACGGCTCGGGTCAACCCACCGCGGTCGCCGGTCGCGACGGTGCGCTTCTGATCCTGAATGATGCCTTTGAACGGCTGCTGACGTCCTCAGGGCCGAAACCGCGCACAATGAATGATCTTGCTGGCTTGATGGAGCCTTCCGCCGAGGCAGTACTGCGCTTGGAGCAGTTGCTCGCGGACCAGCGCCCTTGGCGTGGTGAAGTGGAAGTTCGCGTCGATGGCGAACAGACGATGCCATTCCTACTGCGCGCGGACCCGGTCCTCTCGGCACCCGGCGAGGCATTGGGATTCGTCCTATTGTTGACCGATATCCGCCAGCGCCGGCGTGCGGATGCCGCCAGGCAGCGCTTTCAGGCAACGGCTCTGGAACCGACCAAGGCTATGGCAGTGCCATTCGCGTCGGAGGATGATCTGATCTACCGCAGTCTGTTCTCCAGCCTGGCACGGAACGCCCAGTTGGCGGCTCTTGAGATCACTGATGGTGTCGAAGTGGACCGGGTCCCGGATATGCTCACGGGTGTCCAGGCGTCGGTTTCACGCACTGCGGAGCTGCTTGAACACCTCATTTGGTATGAGCGCCCGACCGGGCGCTGGCGTCACTGAGGGCGGTCTAGCGGCGTCTTCAGCGTGTCATCTTGCGGGCGAGGTATCCCGACCAACGTAGCAATGGTTCGCCGTCGCCGTCGACGATGCGCACGGTTTCACCGCGAGTTCGACCCAGCCCGAGGATAATGCCAGCGTCCTCCGAAACCGTTTGAACCGGCATCTGAATGCGCCCGTCGGACAATACGGGCATTGCGTAGCTCAAACACAGTTTGCCGTCATTGAGGTTCAATTGTAGGTCGCGTATCGGGAAGCCCGGGTCCGGGTTGATCACTTCATAGGTCCCGAGCCGATCGAGCCACTCCGGCGGGATCGGGCTGGTGGGCACCTTTTCGCCAATGACGACCTCACCCTTGCCGGTGTCGGCGATGACCACGTCGCGACCGCCGATGTGTCGCGTCTGAAAGCGCATCCGCGTTAGCGGCTCCACGCTCGCCGGAAGACTACCGACGTCACCGGCCGTCACCCCGAACCAGCCGTCGGGATGCGGGATCAGATCCATCGTCTCAGCCGCGATGCAGGCGCAGACCTTGGCGTCCGCGGGCCGAATCGAGATCAGGCCGAAGTCCGTCGCATAGCTTCCTTCCGGTGCGGATGCCGTGCCGGCGGCCGGTTTAGGGGACATTGCGGCCACGAAAAGGTCGGGCGGCAGCGGTGTTGGCATCGCCTTCAACGATTGCGACAAGATCGTTTCTGCAAGTTGCTTCAGCACATGACCGACGCCGCCGGCGTTGGCCATCACCACGACGCCGAGACCTTGCTCGGGGAGCATGACGAGTTCCGCGCTGAAACCCAACGAGGCGCCGCTATGCCGCGCGATATGCGTGGCGCCTGGAATCGTACCATGCTCGAGAAACCATCCAAGGCCGTAGACGACGTCCAGGTCCAGCGGCACGTCGGTGTTCTGGGGTTCTAGCATGGCCTCGATCAGGCCGGGCGCAATCACCTGAGTACCCTTGAGGCTGCCGCCGCAGAGGATGGCCTCCATGAATCGTCCCAGATCCGAGACCGTCGTCTGAAGCCCATGGGCGGGTAGGTCGCGGATGGGCAGCGGGGCGAAAGCTGCAGCTTTACGGTGGCCTGTCGCGAGTTCCGTGCCCGCCGTCGGTGCGGAGGCGAAAGCGGTGTTTTCCATACCCAAGGGGTCGAAAACCTGTCTTCGCGCATAGTCCGCGAAAGGCTCCTGCGCGGTTTCTTGTACCAGTTGCCCAAGTAGCGTGTAGCCGAGGTTGGAGTAGGAGAACAGCAAGCCCGGCGGGAAGGCGGTGTATTCATCGCGCAGTTGCGGGACCAAGGCGTTGAACGGCGTTGTGGACCACATGCCTTTGTTGAAATCGGTCGGCAGCCCAGCGTGATGACTCAATGCCCGCCTGGGTGTTATCGGGTTGCCCGCGGCGTCGAAACGGCTGCGGATCTTGAAGCCGGAGATATACGCGGACAACGGTTGGTCGATATCAATCTTCCCGCTGTCCTCAAGCTGCAGGACGGTGAGGGCAGTTATAGGTTTGGCCAGGGAACCTGCGCGATAGATCGTGGTTGGGGTCGCCGGTCTCGCGGTATCGGGGTCGGCCAAGCCGAAACCCTCGGCCCAGAGGGTGCGGTCGCCCCGAATAAGGACCAGGCTGAGGCCCGGTATTGCGAATTGCGCCTGAGCTTTGGCGATCAGCGGTGCCAGCGCACCGCGCAGCGGTTCGCTGTCGGCTGAGACGATCCTATCAGTCGGCTTTGGCTCCGCGGTCGTTTCGGTGACAGGCTGGAATTGATCGGCAAGTGCACCGGATGCGCCCGTTGCAGTCATGACCAGCGCGATGGCTGCATATGTCGATCTGGTCTGGTTCTCTGGCTGCATTGCGTTGACACCGTTAGCATGGCCGGCTAGTCAATCGAGCTCGCTGGCATTGCGATACGTGCTCTCGGTGGGCAGATCATTGCATATATCGTCGCGGATATCGTTGTTGATCTTGGTTTTTTGCGCGGGGCTCTGTCGTCGCGTTTTGGGGTGAGGCTGCGTGCGACTCGGCCCCGACTGGGTATTTCGCCGGGTTTGCAGGCCGTCGACGGGAGCCGACTGGCGGCGGGCCTGACGGCATCCCGGTGGCGACCAAAGCCTAAGAATGGCGCGTTTCCCCGGGGTTGAGCACCCTGGAAAATCGAGCCGTTTCTCAGGTGATCGGGGCACGCCCGGGGGAGTTCAGCAATCAGGAATGAGTCGGGAATCCGGGTGCGCACCTCGAGGACCGCGATGGATTGGGATGAACCGGCCCAACGCAGCTTTGCTTGGATTAGAATCATGCGGCTGAATGAAGCCACTTTGTGACACTAGAACGATGACTTCCGATAGTGAACGCGCATCCCGGGCGACCCAGTCCGACGTACTACTGGGCGGGATTGGCGGCCCAGCGGACCTGCGCGGGCCGAGTGCGGCGCAGTCGGAGCCGGTGGCGGAGAAGTTGCGGGCGTTTCTGATCGACAGCCTGTCGCGCAACGGCGGCCAGGTGAAGGCCTGCGGGCTGGATGCCGATGGCACTGAGGTACCTGTGCACGCGGAGATGCAAGCGCTTGCTATCAATCGCTTCGACGCTGTTCCGCTGCGTCAGCAAGAGGTCGGCGCGCAATGACGCGGCGCGCCATCGCCGTCGTGCTCGCGGCGACCGTGGCGCTTGCGCTTATCCTGCCCTGGTTCTTGGGGTTGCGAGCAGAGAAACTGTATCGATCCAGCGTCGAGCGCCTGTCCGATGCAGGTTATCGGATCCTGCAGGATCAGTACCAACGCGGTTGGCTCCAGTCAAAGGCGTTGCTTGTGATCGCGCCCAACGCCATTAGTGGCGAAGAGCCGCCGCGGTTGCAGATCGCGAGCAGAGTGGCGCACGGCCCCCTCGGCAATCAATTGTCGCGTTGGCCGCCAGTGCTCGCGGGCGCGCGCAGTCGGGTAACGGTGATCGGTGGTCCGCGGCGGTTGCCGCCCCTGCATGTGCGAATTGCGGTGGCGGTCGGAGGCTCCATCGCTGCCGACCTGCTCCTACCCGACGTCACCTATTCCGGCGCCGCCGGCAATCTGCATCTTGTCGACGGTCGTGGCGAGCTGAGAGTAGGCGTCGATCAGGATCATTGGAGTGGCAGCGGCGAGTTGCCGCTGTTGCAGGCTGTCGACCTGGCCGGAAGGGCGCTTGCGCTTAAGGGTTTGGGATGGCGGTTCAAGTTGCGGAGCCTGAATGCGGGTCTGCCCATCGGCGAGCTGGTCTTGACCCTGAATGGCTTGCAACTCGACGCCGCGACAGATCAGCCCCCGCTGGATGTCGCGGGCGTCACGCTGCGTTTGCAGACGGCGGTCGATGCCGCGCAGGTGGAGACCGACGCCGAGATTCGCGTGGATCAGTTCAGGATCAATGGTGCGGATTTCGCCCCGTCGCGGCTGCGCATGGGGCTGAATGGTGTCGATGAGCCGTCGCTCTCGGCGCTGCTCGACGGGCTACGAAGCCTCGATGCCGGCGATTTGCCTGAGACTATGCGCGGCCTTGCGATCGGCGCGTTGGTGACCGAATCTTTGCCCGACCTCATAGCAAGGTCGCCCCGGCTGGTATTGGATCATCTGGAGCTAACGACCCCTCTCGGATCTGTCACTGCCAGCGGTCATCTGGCGCTGTCCGGGGACGATCGCACGATGGCCGGGCAGCCGACGCTTTGGACGCAACGTCTCTCCGGCGGGGTAAAGGTGTCCGGACCTCAGGCGCTAGTGCTGCAGATGCTTGTCCGCGAGCAGCGACGCCGGATTCAACGTGAGTTGCGTCACCGTGGCGAGCCGTCGGAGCCAATACCAGAAAGTCTCGAGGAAGAAGTGGTGTCCGCGGCTCAGGCTGCATTGCTGTCGATGATTCGAGATGGCTGGCTAGTGAGCGATCGCGGACGGCTGTCCGCCGCGGCTGTGATCGGCGATGGGTTACTGACTCTGAACGGCAAGACTTTCCCTATCATCGGCTTGACCCGGCCCTAACTGGCAGC
The DNA here is from genome assembly GCA_049670525.1 of Thiohalocapsa sp. Taxonomy (GTDB): domain Bacteria; phylum Pseudomonadota; class Gammaproteobacteria; order Chromatiales; family Chromatiaceae; genus Thiohalocapsa. Next base: position 12,886 of record JBATTL010000274.1, read on the forward strand.
CAGGGAGCCGCAAACAGTCGCGGATGTTCAATTCCGGCATCGATGACCAACGGCGTAAGATGTCTGCGATTATCCGACAGTAGAGCTGCCACAGGAGACGACCCATGCTTCGCGTCGAGCCGATCCCCGCCTTCGACGACAACTACATCTGGCTATTGCGGGAAGAGGGGCGGAGTGACGTGGTCCTGGTCGATCCCGGCGACGCCGACCCGGCCATTGGCCGATTGCGCGCCGAGGGTCTGGCGTTGGCCGCTATCCTGATCACGCATCATCATCATGATCATATCGGGGGTGTCCCCGATCTGCTGGCTCTGTGGCCCGACGCGCTTGTCACCACGCCCGCCGATCAACGTATTGCGGGTGCGACGCGGGTGGTTGGCGAGGGCGACAGAGTCTCGATTCCGGGTTTCCAGACCCTGTTCGATGTCATTGAGGTCCCCGGGCATACGTCGACACACATCGCCTATCTGGGCGACGGCGCACTGTTCTGCGGCGACACGCTGTTCGCGGCCGGTTGCGGCCGGGTGTTCGACGGAAGTTTCGCGCAGCTCGCCGCATCACTGCGGCGCATCGGCGCACTGCCGCCGCAGACGCTCTGCTATTGCGCGCACGAATATACGCTGGCCAACCTCGGCTTCGCGGCTTGGGTAGAGCCGGACAGTGCGGCGCTGGCGGAGCGCACTGAGCGGGCCGGACAACTGCGCGTTGCAGGCCAGCCGACCGTACCGTCGGAGCTGTCGTTGGAATTGGCTACAAACCCCTTCCTCCGCACTGCCGAGTCGGCCGTTGTCTCGGCCGCCGAGGACTTCGCCGGGACGAAGCTCGCGGATCAAACCGCAGTATTTACCGCTTTGCGGCAGTGGAAGGATCAACGTTATGACTGAGCGGCGATCGATGGACGGGCGAGTTCATGACGGTTTGACCTTCGTCTCAAGGACTGATAGAAGCCGCCGCCAGTGAATTGTCGCAGGCTGGCGCTGCCGATGTCTCTATCGACTAGACCGTTTGCCTGGATGGTCCCGGCCCTGATGGCGTTCGGCAGTGGGGCGTTGATGGTGCAGTCGTTTGCGC
>JBATTL010000275.1:0-4204 GCA_049670525.1 Thiohalocapsa sp.
CTCGGACCCGTTTCCGCGCTGACCGTTGAGCACCGACCGAGCCATCACGTTGCAGACGAGATAGCGGCCCTGTTGCTCGCTGCGTGTCTTCCTTGCGTTACCCTTTCTCACCTCTGGCGCACCCACCAGATCGAGCCGCGAGGCAACCCGGTGACCTCGCATTCCTGGGACCATTTGAGTGAGGCGACTTCCTGCTCCCTTGCCCCCGTGGCGACGCTGAACAGGGCCGGTGCGACCAAGCGTGTCGGAAGGTGCGACACAAGCCTGTCTTGTTCCTCCCACATCAGCTTGTAAGGCGGTCGCTGGTCGTTCCAATCTGGCGCTTCAAGCTTCGGCACAGCCGTACTGAGCCAGGGCGTGTTGCCGTCACGTAAGACCCGAGCCGCGTGATTGAGCACTGCTGCCACGACGCCGAGCGTCCTTTTGACCGTGCTGCTCTTGAGCTTCCCGTCCTGTGCGTCGATCCATGGCCCCAGTGACCCCATGTGGACGTGGCTGAGCGGCAAGTTGCCGATCTCGTCCATGACACGTTGCAGGATGACCTCCGTCCCCTCCGCCGCCTTGCCTCGCCGTTCCAGGCCCAGCACGTACTTCACGGCCGCGTCCATGAACGAATGCTCGCGTTGTTTCGGCCCCCGGGCGCAGTTCCGTCTGCACGTCGTAGATGCGCTGCTCTAGGTGACGCTTCGCTTCGTCGACTTCTTCCTCGCGGAAGCGAGTCGTTTCCCGAATGCGTCGCTTGGCCGCTCCAAGGGTGACGGTCCTTTGGATGTGCCAGAAGCCACCCCGGAGAATGAGTCCTGCTGATTTTTGCATGGTGATACCTCCCCATGTTCAGCCCCGCAGGCACCCGCAGGGTCAAGTTTAGGCTGCTCATCCACCCAGGCGTCAAGGTCGACGCGGTCATATCTGTAACCCCGGCTCGATGTTCCGATCTGCACCACTGGCACGAAACCGGCGACGAGACTGTCGAATGATCGTTCCGACATGCCGAGGTAGTCGGCTGCCGTAGACCGAGAAAAGAGGCGTGGTGTCACAGTCCGCTCCGCCCTACCACGACCCAAAGGGCTCTCTGAGGTCCACATTGGGTTGCGGGGTTTCGCAGGCAGCGATGGAGGCTTCGGTGCTTGAACCAGCGGACTGGGTAAGGTTCCGGCTGGGTGCTCATTCGGAGGCATCCGCACTCAGCAGCGTAACGACTGGCGACTGCCCAGAGGGGCGCTCCACACTAACCAGTCCGGCCTGTTTCAGCGCGGCGAGCCCCCGGTAACCGGCGTGGCGCTCGACGCCCATCTCGCGCAGGACCGAGCCGCTCAGCTTGACCGTCTTCGACTGATGGTTCAGCCCCGACAAGTACCAGAGCGCGATGGCGACCTGGAACCCGCTGCCGTTGCCCGAGGCTCTTGCCGCGGCGTACAGCCAGTCCATCGGGATTGGGCCTCGCAGAAATCGGTCGCCCGATTTATGGCGAGGGGCCTTGCCTCGCTTGGGAGTGACGGGGCGGCTGGGCAGGGAGAGGGCACGGGGGTCCATTACCTACTGAGACCGACAGTAGAAAATAGATGGGACGGGTGGTCGGGAGCGCACAGGTAGGGTTGCATGAGCGCCCAGGTCACCTGGTCGGTAGCGCGCAGGTCAGACACCGTTGGCCTCGCCGATGATGCGCGTCACCGCCTGCCACATCTACCGACCGCGTTCGTCCATGTAACGATCCGGGTGGCGGAAGATCTCCGCGTCGGAGCGCAGCCGGAACTCGTTTAGGACCATGGCGCTAGCGTCGGACATGATCCGCTGGGTTTCGTGAATCACTGTATCGAGCGACGCCAGCGGGGCCTCGATCAGCACGGCGTCGTGAACCGGGGCGCAGACCCTGATTCCTGCCTCTACCAGCAGGCAGCAAGCAAGCCGCAGCATCTCCGCGCCGTTCCCTTGCATCAGGAAGTTGCGCAGGAAACGCGGGTTAGGGTTGGTGCCGGTGTGGACGGTCCAGCCGAAGACGGTCCAGAGCTTGCCGTGGAGCATGGCGTAGTCCACCGCGGCATCGGACCAGGCCCAGAAGACGCGATAGGTCTCGCGGTGCAGCCGCAGCAGTTCTCTGGCTTGGATCACCGGCTGACCGATGCGCTGAGCAAGCGACTCGGCGCCCATGCCGTACTGTACGGCGAGCACGCATGCCTTGAACTGGTCCCGCTCGGGCTTGTGGCTTTGCTTGGTCGCGTCCGCTGGCACCGCCCCGGCCTGCTTGGCAAAGGCGAGATAGGGGTCCCCGGACAGGTAGGCTTCCCGCATCAGCGGATCGCCCGAAAGCGCCGCAGCGACGCCGAACTCCTGTTGGGACCAATCCACGTAGGCGATCCCGTGTCCCGGTCTCGCCTGAATCAGCCCGCGCAGCCAGACCGCCGGACCGAAGATGAAGCGGCTGTTGCTGGGCTGGTTCCGCCCGGTGCGGGCACGGAAGGCTGAGAGCAGACAGCGGTTGCGGCCATCGCTTCCCACTGCCAGCTCTGAGAGTCGCATCTGCGACAACGCCACCCGCAGCTCCCGCAGCGGCGCGATGGCCGGATAGGCACGAGCGAACTCTCGAAATGTGTCGTCCTTGAGGTCGAGGGCGCCGCTCACGAGTCGGGGCCACGGGATGTCGTGCTCGATGAGGTAGTCTGCAAATCGCACGGCCTTGAAGCTGCGCCCCTCGTACACCCCGAAATCTCCGTCGATCTCGGCGATCAGGCGGTCCTGGATGGCTTCCCACTGTTCTCTGAATCGCGCCAATGTGCGGACATCCAGCGGGATACCGTTGTGCTCGATTTGTGCCGCGTTCATGTAGCGGCCGCGAAGCAGCGCACGCGGCACATCCAATTCGCCTTCCATGGCGGGAAGCAGCCTCGCCAAAGCGGCCACGTCCGTCTCGCAGTAATCGAGCAACGCCTGCTGCTCGGCGTCGGTCCAAGGACCACCGCGCTGGACCAGCAATCGCATCGAGTCCTTCTCCGCCGCCTCGATGCTTTGTAACCCGTACCAGGCCAACGCCCCCAGGAGACCGGCCCCGCAGGGCAGGGGGAGGCCGTTGGTGGTGTTACGGAACTCCGTGAAGAGGTCGAGGACGTTGACAGGAAAGGGCCACTCCAGCGCAAGATGGCAGCCCATCTCCGCGCTGGCGTAGTAGGCGACGAAAAGCGCCCCCCTATCGATGGCATAGGGCGGGCGATTCATGCCCTGCAACTCGTCTTGCCAGATCCGCATTTTCCGATCCGACCCCAATTCCCGCGCTACCAGGCAAACGACCGTAGGCCGTTCGCCCGGCGGTGCGGAGAACTCGAAGCCCACCAGCCAGACCTCGCGGAAGGCGCTGTTGCCGATCCGGATCACAGCTCGCCCCGCAGCCGCCGGACCACCGGATGGTCGATCTCGGTGATGTAGCGACCCTTGAAGGCGACCTTGAGGATCTCGGTGAAGGTCAACTCGGGCCAAGTAGGATCAGGCAGGTCGCCGCTGGCCTCGAAGACCTCGTAAGCCCCCAGGCCCATGTTGGCCACCACGCGCACTCAGCGATCCCGCGCCATCTCGGCGGCCTCTAGGGCAGAGGCATTCCAGTCGTCCAGACGCCCGTCCTCTCCGGGCAGCCGAACCGGCCACAGGGTGAGCACCCCCTGTCGGGTCATGGTCGTGAACAGCACCTTGGGGGTCAGCTCGTTGGGCAGCTCCGGCCACAGGGAGGGATCGACCAGGTAGGTCTCCCGCTCCTCTTTAAGCTCCAGCACCGCTGTTTCCAGCCGGTAGGCCCCGTCGGGATGGACGCGGATAAACTCCTGCTTGCTGGGCTTGCGCACCGGGACGGTGATCAGCGCCTTCTTCACGCCAACGGTCGCTGCGAAGTCCTGCGACAGGCGCAGGCGGGACGGGTCGAAGGGGTCCTGGCCCTTCTTGGGAGCGGCGTTCTCGGTGGGACTGGATTTCTGCTCGCCCATTGTCTTGGCCTCTTGGTGTGCCGACTGCGACATGCAGCCGGTCGAGGCTCAAGCTAGTTGGGCGAATGGGGCGTTGAAACTGACGGTTTCAGCTCATGGGAAGGTAGAAATAACTCACAACAGGTAAGCCACCGCCTTTGGCGGTGGACTCCTCAAGGCTCTGCCGTTCCGGCGTGCTGAGGGGAAGTCGATGATCTCCCTCCCGTTAGCCAAACTGGAGAGAGATCATCATGAGAGAA
>JBATTL010000276.1:0-2910 GCA_049670525.1 Thiohalocapsa sp.
GGGCGAGGAAGTGCTGATCTGTTCACGTTTTCGGGCTGCGTCACTCTTTGTGTCCGCAAAATGCTAAAAGCAGCGCCACTTGATCGGTTTCGCGGGCGCAAGTTGCCGGTCATGGCGGTAATCTAGCGGTGCACCCGGATGTCGGGCGCACCTCGCCTGGCATCAGGCGAGCAGGGGTTGCGCAGCAGAGAGAGGTTGGCCAACGCGAACAGCAGGTGCAACCGCGCGCTGTTCTTCTTCAGCCATCTATAACGGACCTTACGGTGATCGAACAGGTTCTCAAGCACGTGGAACGGATGCTCGACACGCGAGCGGATCTGCGTATTGAGCCGCTCAATCTGTTGGCTCAGGTGCTTCAGTTCGCCCTCGGCCGTCGCCTTGAGCTTGCCGCGCTTCTCGGCTATGTGCCAGCGCAGCGCGTCCTTGACATCCTCACGCTTGTCCGCGCCGATGTAGCCTTGTTGCGCGGACGTTCCAGCCATACCCGCCGAATTCCTAGACCCAAACCAACGCTAATCGCGCTCTTCCACCTCCCCAATCACGGCCACCAGAGTCGGCTGCATGCGAAGCCGGAACAATTCGGGAGCGCGGCTCAAGATTTGTCGACTGAGAGGCACCGCAGCGACCAAAGCCCGAGGATGGGTCCCGGCAACAGCCACCAGATGACCCAGGGCCCCTGGCTGGACCAGAGTGTGGTCGTCAGCGCGATGGCCGGAATGGTCAGCGCAAAGCCGACAGCATTCATGACTGCCAAGCTCGACCCAATGTGATCGCGCGGCGCCGCGGCGGCGGCCAGCGCCGAGAATTGCGGCGAGTCGGCGATGACGGCAATCCCCCAGAGACCGAGCAGCACCAACAGCGCTTCCGGCGGCGCCCAGGCGAGCAACGGGTAGGTCAAACAGATCAGCCCGGACGTGATCAGTGCCCGTCGCGCAACCCACAGGCTGCCGCGACGCCGACTCGCCATGCCACCACCAACGCAGCCGAACAGCCCCAGGGCGATGACGCCGAAGGACAGCCATGGCAGGAGAGCCGGCGGGGCCGCCAGGCGCTCTAGCTCGCGGGCAACCAGAAAGGGCGTTAGCACCCAACAGGCGTAGAGCTCCCAGCAATGGCCGAAGTAGCCGCCAGCGACGGCGCGAAAGCGCCGCTTGCCCAGTGCCGCTAGGCCGTCGGACAAACGTAATTTGGGGACTGGCTCCGGCAGATAGGGTCCGTCGCCAAGGGCAAAGATCAAGCTGCCGCCGAGCAGCGAAAGCAACGACGACGCGAGCAGCGGCCATTCCCAGGGCATACCCACCGTGCTACCCCGCAGCAGGTGAGGCAGGGCGGTGCCCAGGGTAAGCATGCCGACCAGCCAGGCCAGCGCGGCCCCGGTGTGTTTCGGTGTCCATCCGACCACCAGCTTCATGCCCAGCGGATAAATACCGGCCAGGCAGAGTCCGGTCATGAATCGCAGCGACAGGCCTACCCAGGCGGAGTCGGTCGCCATGACGAAACCCGCGTTGACCAATGCACCGCACAGACTAGCGACGGCGAAGATCCGGCTGGCACGGAAGCGATCCGCCAGACCGGTGGCGGCGATGAACAGGGTGCCGACGATAAAGCCAAGCTGGACCGCCAGCGTCAGCCGGCCTAGATCAGTCTCCGTCAGCCCCAAGTCGCGCGACAGCGCGAGACCAACACCGTTGACGCTGAACCACAGCGATGTGCCGCAGAGCTGACCGAAGACGATAACGGCAAGCGGATGCCGCTGCCACAAGGCCGGACTCATCATCCTGCCATCGGCGGCCTCAGCGCTTGACATGACATGGTCCAACGCGGGGCCACGGCACAATGAGCGACCCGTCGAGCCTGGAGTGGCCAGTCTCCTCGGTCAGGGTCGACTGCTGTATTGCATGCCGGGCGCAGCGACGGCGCCCGATTTCCCTCAGACAAAAGCGGCATGCAGAAGTGGGCTATTCGGTCGTGAAACCAACAGTCTTATGGGTGCCGTCGCAAAAGGGCTTGTTCTTCGACGCACCACAGCGGCACAGGAAGGCCTTTTCACCCTGCCAGGCGACACGGCCGCTGCCAGCGCGAATGGTCAGGTTGCCCTCAAGCATCAATGGGCCGTTTGGTATCGCTTTGACCCTGAGGGGACCGCCAGTGGCCGCGAGTCCCGGCCCCTTGTCGCCCACGGCACCGAAGTCCTGGAAACCGGCCTCGAGATGGCTGTTGTCGCAAAAGGGTTTGTTCGCCGACGCACCGCAACGACAGAGCGCGGCCCGAAACTTCACACCCGGCATGTCCGGGGCAGCGCCTTCGATGTCTAGTTCACCGGCGACGTAGATCGGCCCGTTGTAGACCAGCGTCACGCTGTTCTCGTCCGGTGCCTTCTCGTCGACGCCGCTCTTGTCGGTGTAACTCAAGGCGCCGCTCGGACAGCGTTCGCAGACATCGCGGACCTCGTCGCGGCTGACCTGATCCGGGACGCACCAGGGATCCCGACCGCCCTCGAACAGCGTATTGTTTGCGTTCCCGCACTCGCCAATGTGTATGCACAGGCGCTTGTCCCAGTGCACGTCGAGCTCGTTGCCGGGATAGTCGCGGATCGGTTTGTCGCTCATAGATTCCTCCAGATCGTCGTTGAAAGTTTCTTCGGCGCAGAGTCGTTGCCGAACGCGGAGGTACATGGGGGCGCGGTCATGAAAAAGGGATTGCGCAACAGCGGCAATCGCCTCGGCCGGGCAGCGATTTCGGGTGAAAGAATCCGCACGCCCGAATCCCTGCTCCATGCGTTGGACGCCCTACTTTGCGTGACTGTGAAAGCATTCTGCTTAGGTCGGGTTAGCGCAGCGCAACCCGACTTATCGGTGCATGGTGTCGGGTTACGGCGCTCGTTAAGGCTTCGGTCCATAGGATCATCCC
>JBATTL010000277.1:0-2116 GCA_049670525.1 Thiohalocapsa sp.
GGATGCGCTCGCGGTCGGTGCACGCACGCCTGGCGCTGCTCAAGGAGACCAGCGCCAATGCCGCTCCGGGGCTGCTTGATCGCTTGGCCGGCACCTTGAGCATGCCGCCGACGAAAGCACTTGGGGAGCCGCCGCATGCGCCTGACCTCTGTAGACTTTGATACCCGATGACGCGGAATTGGTGTTCGCCTTCTAAGGAGGGCTGGCGGGAGCCTAGTAAGCTCTGCGACTGCCAGCCCGACACCGAAGGCGGGCGTCAAGACAAGTCGGTTGGTATGACGGTTGACAGAAATCGCCTAAGGCGATTGGCCGGAAAATCATGTACCAGGTGGCGCCGGAATTGTGTTCGCCTTCAAGGCGTGGCGGCAGGAGCATAGCCGCGCTATGTGACTGCCGGCGCGACGCAGAAGGCGGGCGCATGGCCAAGCCAGCTGGTATTTGATCTGACAGAAATCGCCTAAGGTCCTGGGCACTGTTCTGACCAAGTTCACAGATTCCGGCGCGGCCCGCGGTTACTGTGGCTCAGGCGTTACCGTCACGCACTGGCGCGCGCGTATGGCTCCAAGCGAGGCTGTGGACAAGCCAAACCGGCGGGTAAACGAACAAGCGGCGGTAAAGCGTGGGGCAAGCTATGCTAGATGGCTGACAAGCCAGCATGGCTGGGCGGCGAGGACCAAATCGACGGCCAAATCGACGGACTGATAAAGAACCAGTAATCCTTTGACAGAGGGCAGACAGGGAAGTACGCTGTGTTCATCGGGTGAACGCAATACCTGAAGAACCGGCAGATCGCCGCGCTCACCCGCTGCCACTAGCGCGCAAACTGCGCTGGAATGGCGGTAGCGTGGCCAGGCCCGATAACGACGCCGACTGTCTTGAGTGACGAGATTCACTATCGCATCCTTCGCCTCCTGGAAGGGCAGCCAGACATCAGTCAGCGACAGATCGCGAAAGAACTCGGCGTCAGCCTTGGTAAAACTAACTATTGCGTCCAGGCCCTATTGCAAAAGGGTTGGATCAAGGCCGAGAACTTCAAGAATAGCCACAACAAGATCGGTTACGTCTACCTACTGACGCCCTTGGGCATCGAGCGAAAGGCCAAGATCGCGGTACGCTTCCTGAAGCGCAAGACGGCCGAGTTCGAAGCGATCAAGCGAGAGATCGAGCAGCTTCGCCAAGAGGTCGCTCAATCGCAATCTCCGGATACACTGACCGGCTCGAAGAAGGAGAAGTTGTGAGATGCACGCCTGGTACGTTGTACACACAAAGCCCCGCAAGGAATCGCTTGCAGAAGCCAATCTTCAGCGTCAGGACTTCGAGACCTACTTGCCTTCGTACAAGCGCATCGCTCGGCACCGCAACACCTGGCGGGAAATCATTGAGCCACTGTTTCCGCGCTACCTGTTCCTGCGGATCGATCCAAATCAGCAAACGGTCGCGCCCATCCGCTCCACCCTTGGCGTAACCACCCTCGTCACCTTCGGACATCGCCTAGCGCCGGTGTCGGACGAAATCATCGATGCCATCCGCCACAATGCGGAGGCGCAGACAGGCCTGCGTATAGCGTCAGAACACCACTTTAAGAGGGGCGACAGCGTGGCGATCACGGCCGGCCCCTTTGAAGGGCTCCAGGGTATTTTTGAGACATCTTCGGGCGCACAACGCGTCGCGCTGCTGCTCGACATCCTCGGCAAATCGGCCCGGGTCGTTCTCAACCGATCCGAGGTCAAGCCCGCTGAAACCAGGACGGTTCCGTCAGTCCGCCAAATCTGCGGAACGGGGTGAGGATGGCCTGCTGAAATACGGTCTATTGAATAACTGTAAACCTTTACCTGAAGGCCGGCCGCGCGCGGCGCTGCGCGGGAGCGAGAAAGGGTGGCGCGCGAGCGCGAGATCAATTTTTCCGCGGCTGGAGCCAGCCCCGAAAGAGCATGACTGATTTAAGCGCCCTGTACGAAACCGACTATGCAGCCTGGGCCCGGTGCCAGAGGGAGCTTCTGCGAACTGGTCGCTATTCGGAGTTGGATATCGAGCATTTGTTGGAAGAGCTTAGCGACATGGGCAAGAGCGAGCGTCGCGAACTGGAGAGTCGGTTGTTGATCCTGCTTGCCCATCT
>JBATTL010000278.1:0-15838 GCA_049670525.1 Thiohalocapsa sp.
CAGATTGGCCGTCGCCACGACGACACGGCTGCTCGGCGCGTCGGGCACTTAGGGAATGATTTCGGGGGAACGATTTCGGGGACTTGATCGGCGCCTCCCTATGGCCCAAGGTTTCGCACCTGTCACCGGCACGCATTGCGGTCGACCGCCGCGCGCGATGTCACCCTGCCAGATTCCCAGTCCGGCGGTTTCCAATAACAGAGCGGCTGCGCCGAGCAGATCGGCCCTCATGGGCTGCATTAGGTACTCGGCTAATGTCAGCGCAAACAGTCCGGGGAGGGCTCATGTTTATTCGGCTCGTCAATAAGCTTGAGGAGGCGATCATCTCACTGCTGCTGGTAGCGATGACGCTGCTGGTGTTTTGGGAGGTCATCCTGCGTTTTGGCTTCGGTACCGGCGTTAGCTGGGGTCAGGAGGCAACGCTGCACCTGTCCGCCTGGTTCGTGCTGTTTGGTGTTTCCTACGGCTTGAAGGTTGGTGCCCATATCGGAGTCGACGCCTTTGTCCGGTTGTTCGGGTCAGTCGGTCGACGCGTCTTGACGGGCATCGCGGTGCTGCTATCGCTGATCTATTGCGGATTGTTCATCTACGGGTCATGGGTTTATCTGGCAAAGATGAAAATGATCGGCATCGATCTTGAAGATATTGAGGTCCGGGCCTGGATCGCTCACAGTATTTTATTGATTGGATTCGCGTTCCTGACCATTCGCTTACTTGAACTCTTTTTGCAGATCATCACCGGTCGTGCTGAAGGATTCCAAAAGGTCGACGAGGCGGAAGAGAGCCTGCATTTTGCGCGGGAGCTGCGTGAAGAAGTCGGCGGAGTGGGAGGGGCTGCGAAATGACGACCGCAACCCTGTTCATTCTCTTGTTCGGCTGCATGCTGCTGGGCATGCCCATTGCGATCGCGCTCGGCTTTTCCAGCATTGTTACCATCCTGCTATTCTCGAACGACTCGCTCGCGTCCATCGCCTTGAAGCTGTTCGAGGCCCTGTCGGCGCACTACACATTGCTCGCGATCCCCTTTTTCATTCTGTCATCGCAGTTCTTGTCCACCGGCGGGGTGGCGAAACGACTCATCCGTTTCGCCGTCGGCGTGGTCGGGCACATCAAAGGCGGTCTGGCGATGGCGTCCGTTCTCGCGTGCATGCTGTTTGCCGCGGTATCGGGATCGTCGCCAGCAACTGTCGCAGCCATCGGTACAATCGTCATCACCGGCATGGTGGCGTCCGGCTATCCGAAGTCCTTCGCCGCGGGCGTTATCACAAACGCAGGTACCCTCGGCATTCTGATCCCGCCATCCATTGTGATGCTGGTCTACTCGGCGGCGACCGAAGTGTCGGCGGCCCGCATGTTCATGGCCGGCTTCATACCCGGCATCATGATGGGCGGTTTGCTGATGTTGGCCATCTATATCGTCGCCCGGATTAAGGGTTTGCCGTCTCAGCCCTGGCCCTGCTTTCGCGAGGTCGCATCCGCGGGGTTTAGTGCCTCCGGCGGCATCCTGCTCATCGTGATCGTCCTCGGCTCCATTTACGGTGGTGTGGCTAGCCCCACTGAGGCGGCGGCCGTCTCCGCGATTTACGCGTTCCTCGTCTCCGTGATCGGTTATCGCGACATGGGGCCGCTGAAAACGATCCCGTGGCGCCAGGACGGTGAGGGCGCCGCTTCGGTGCTGGCCCGTAACAGCTGGCAGGTACCTCTTGCGATCGCCCGGAGCTTCGGCAACGCCGAAGTGCGAAAGACGGTACTTGACGGCGCGAAGGTCAGCATCATGCTGCTGTTTATCATCGCCAACGCGATGCTATTCGCACATGTGCTGACAACGGAACGCATCCCACACCAGATCGCCGAGACCATCGTCGCCTACGGTCTGGAGCCCTGGATGTTCCTGATCGTTGTCAACCTGTTGCTGCTGGCCGCCGGTAACTTCATGGAGCCCTCGGCAATCCTGCTGATCATGGCGCCAATCCTGTTCCCGATCGCGACACAACTCGGCATTGACCCGATTCACCTGGGTATCATCATGGTGGTGAACATGGAAATCGGCATGCTGACGCCCCCCGTTGGCCTGAACTTGTTCGTCACGTCGGGTATTACCGGCGAGTCCATGGGCTGGGTCATCAAGGCGGTCCTGCCTTGGATGCTGCTGCTGCTGTTTTTCCTGATGCTGATTACCTATATCCCGCAAATCTCGCTGTTCTTGCCGGAATATCTCGACAAACTTCAGGGTTATAGCTGACATGTCCAAGCCGCTTGACATCAAGATCATCCTCTATGCCACGGACCTCGGCGATCACATGCGCCCGGTGTTCCGCCGAGTCGTACACCTGGCTAGGGTCCATAAGGCACGGATCATTATGCTGCATGTGATGGAACCCCTGACAGGCACCGGGCAGGCAGTGGTCGATGCCTACCTATCGTCGAAGAAGCGCGAGCAGATGCAGCACGATGGCATGAAGAAGATCCTCGACAAAATGCGTGAGCGCCTGGACAAGTTCTGCGAAGAAGAACTCGGTCAGTCCGCGGACGATTCGCCGCTGGTCTCCGACGTGGTCGTGCATTCGGGTCGCGCGGGTGACGAAATCCCGCGTCAGGCGATCGATAAAGAAGCGGACCTGCTCGTGATGGGTACCTGCTCCCATGGCCTGCTTGGCCGAGGCCTGCTGGGCTCTACCGCGACAAGAGTCGTGCAGACCAGCCGAGTGCCCGTGCTGGTCGTTCCGAATTGCCACGATTGAGGCTGCTGTAGGCGTTCATGTCGGAAGAACTCAGAAAGTGCGCGCTGGAATATCACCGTTGGCCTCGACCCGGAAAGCTCGAAATCAAGGCAACCAAACCGTTGGCGAACCAACGGGACCTGGCGCTGGCCTATTCGCCGGGCGTTGCCGCGGCATGTGAGGAGATCTTCGCGGACCCGCTGACTGCGGCGCATTACACCGCGCGCGGCAATCTGGTGGCGGTGATCACCAACGGGACGGCAGTGTTGGGTCTCGGCGCCATCGGCGGCTTGGCATCGAAGCCGGTCATGGAGGGTAAGGCCGTTCTGTTCAAGCAGTTTGCCGATATCGACGTCTTCGATATCGAGATCGACGAGTCTGACCCCCAGCAACTCATCGAGACAATCGCGCGTCTCGAGCCGACCTTCGGTGGTATCAACCTCGAAGACATTAAGGCGCCGGACTGCTTCATTGTCGAGCAAGCGCTGAGGGAGCGCCTGTCGATCCCGGTGTTCCATGACGACCAGCATGGTACCGCGATCGTCGTCAGCGCTGCGGTCTACAATGGTTTGCGCGTCGTGGGCAAAGACATAGGCGAGGTCAAACTGGTCACGGCTGGCGCCGGTGCAGCGGCGCTGGCGTGTCTCGATCTGCTGTTGAGTCTGGGCCTACGGCGCGAGCATGTCATCGTCACCGACATCACCGGTGTGGTCCACGACGGCCGCGACGAGGGCATGGACCCCTACAAGGCCCGTTACGCCTTGGACACGCCGCATCGAACCCTCGAACAGGCCCTGGAGGGCGCCGATGTCTTCTTGGGCTTGTCCGCGGGCGGCGTGCTCAAGGCCGAGTGGCTGCCCAAGATGGCGGAGCGGCCGCTGATCATGGCCCTCGCCAATCCCGATCCTGAGATCACGCCGGACCAGGCGAGGGCCGTCAGACCCGATGCCATCCTGGCCACCGGCCGAACCGACTACCCCAATCAGGTCAACAATGTCCTGTGCTTTCCGTTCCTGTTTCGCGGCGCATTGGATTGCGGTGCGACCGAAATCAATGAAGCCATGAAGGCTGCCTGTGTTAAGGCGATCGCAGATCTCGCACGCGCGCGGCCGTCGGATATCGTCCGCCGCGCCTATGGCGGTCTGGACCTGCGCTTTGGTCCGGACTACTTGATTCCCAAACCATTTGATCCGCGCCTGATGGAGCATGTCGCTCCGGCGGTCGCCCGCGCCGCGATGGAATCCGGTGTTGCGACGCGGCCCATCGCCGATCTGGCCGCGTACGGTCAAGCCCTACAGCACCGGGTCTTCCGCACGGGCCTGACCATGAAGCCCGTGTTTGATCAGGCAAGGGCCGACATCCAGCGCGTCGTCTACGCGGAAGGCGAGGACGATCGGGTCATGCAGGCCGCCCAGCAGGTACTGGAGCAGGGCGTGGCGCAGCCGATCTTGATCGGGCGGCGCGACGTGATCGAAACGCGGATGCGTGAACTGGGACTCGATCGGGTGGCGGACGGGGATCTGACCATCCTCGATCCGGCCGAGAACCCCGGCTATGAGGAGCACGTTGCGGCGTTTTACGGGCGCGCGAAACGCCGCGGCTACACGCCGGCTGGTACCCGCGAGCACCTGCGGACGAACAACACCGCGCTCAGCGCCACACTCCTGCGCACCGGCGAGGCGGATGCGTTGATCTGCGGTGCAGTCGGCCGTTATCGGAGCCACCTGGAACAGATTGAGATGATCACCGGCTACGCCCAGGGGATACGCCATCTGGCGGCGATGAGTGCTGTCGTGATGCATGAGGGCACGCTGTTCATTGCCGACACCCAGGTGCAGGTGGATCCGAGCGCCGAGGAAATCGCCGAGATAACGCTCTTGTGTGCCGACGAGGTGCGTCGCTTTGGCATCGAGCCGAAGGTGGCACTCCTGTCGCATTCCAATTTCGGCACGCACGATGATCCGGCGGCGAAAAAGATGCACGACGCCGTGCGCCTGATTCGTCGAGCCGAGCCGGAACTGGAGGTGGAAGGCGAGATGCGAGCGGACCTGGCCTTATCACGACGGATACGGACGGAACGTTTTCCGGATTCGCTGCTCGATGGTCGCGCCAATCTGCTGATCATGCCGAATCAAGGCGCCGCCAACATCGCGTTCAATCTGCTGAACGTGCTCAGCGGTGAAACCTCAATCGGGCCGCTGCTGCTCGGTGCAGCCAAGTCCGCGCACATCGTGACACCAGGCGCTACCGTGCGCGGGCTCTTGAACATGACCGCGCTTGCGGCGGTCCAGGCCCAGTAGCCCGGACTAGGGCGGCGACCAATGAATCTCAACGACCCTTTCGGACGACTGCAGCGTCGCGATGAAGCTGGGTATGCGGCATTGCGCGAACGACTCGCCGATGCCGGGGTTGACAGCGTGGGTGCCGCCGAGGGCGTCATGCACAACACGCGCCGCAACGTGCTGACCTTCAGCGCCGTGGTCCTGATGTCGGCACTGCTGCTGTTCGCGCTACTTCCAAAGCTCGCGCCGATCACCGGATCTCTGGCTCTTTTTTTACTGGTGATCGCCGCAAATGCAATGATCAAGGGCCGGCGCTACCTGAAGCGCTATATCGCCGAGGAACTGGGTCGCACCGGCGAGAGGCGCACGGCGTCTGACGGCTGACACGAAAGCCGCTTCGTTTGGCGAGTGTCATGGCTCCGGGAACCGCAGCACCGCGTCTGTGAGTCCATTGTCGGTGACTTCCACCGTTGCGTCCCGGCTCTCGCCGCCGCTCTCGGCGACCACGCGATAACTGCCCACGGGCAACTTCACCAGTAACCAGGGGCCGACATTCTCTACGCGAAAGACGGTTTTCTCGGCGGTCAGCACCGACACCGTCACGCCGGTCACATAGGCCCCCGTGCTCTCGGCGGCGAATTCCAGCTTGAGGCTGTAGTCACCAACAATGGCTTGCAGTGCTTCACGTTGGCTGACGCCAATGCCCCCGGATGCATAAGCGATATCCTGCCCGACAGTGGGCACGTCCTGGGCAGAGGCATTCGAGACGATTCCAGACTGCACGAACCAGGTCGCGCACAAGGGTAGGGCGAATAACCAAATCGGCCGTTTGTTGCTAGTTTTCACTGACGGTCTCCGTTTGCTCGAGTTTGTCTCAATGATTGCTCTGGCGCGCGCGAATCCCCCTGGGGACCACTGCCCGCTCGGCGCGCTCGAACAGCCAGCTCGCGCCGAGCGCGAACAGTGCAGCGGGTACCGCGCCTTCCAGAATCAGCGCGGTATCGTCGAGACGTATGCCGGTGAGGATGGGCTGGCCATAGCCACCGGCACCGATTAGTGCACCCAGGGTCGCCGCGCCGACGTTAATCACGGCAGCGGTCTTGATGCCAGCCAGTATCGTGGGCATCGCAAGCGGCAACTCGATATGACGCAATCGGGCACCCGCTGGCAGGCCCAGTGCTTCAGCTGATTCCAACAGCGACGCCGAAATCCCCGTTAACCCGGCGTGAGTATTGCGCACGATGGGCAAAAGGCTATATAGGAACAGTGCCACCAACGCCGGTCCCGCGCCGATCCCGAAAAACGGGATCATGAACACCAGTAGTGCCAGGGCCGGGATGGTCTGCGCGATACCGACGGTGGCGAGCACAACCTGACCTAGCCGACGTCGATGAGCGGCAATGATACCCAGCGGCACGGCGACCAGCACCGCTGCCGTCAAGGAGATGCCCACCAGCAAGGCGTGTTCCCAGGTATTGCGCAGCAGTCGAGCGAGAAAGCCCTGGTTCTGAGATTCACGGTCGATGCTGAATTCAGTGCGCAATAGCTCCGAGGCGACATCCGCCTCGGAAAGCCCGTCATTCGTCACGCCAGCGTTCATCGCGATCATGCGCGGCGCATCGATCAGCCCGACACTGCGCTTCAGCGCCATGACCGCTTCCGGCGTTCGCTGCTCGAGGTCCGCCCGGTACAACAGCAGCGCATCGTAGCGGCGAAAGTAACCCTGGTCGTCGTCGAGCGTGCGAAGATCGTAGTACGCAATCTCGGCATCGGTGGTGTAGACGTCTGTGAGGTCGGCATCGCCGGATGCCAGTGCGCGATAGGCCAGTTCGTGCTCAATACCGCGGACGTCGCGCTGGGGTAGGGCGTAGTAGTCCCGCAGCCCCGGCCATCCGTCGGCGCGGTTCATGAACTCGCTGCCGAAGCGAAGTCGGAGATCGGGTTGTTCCAGCAGGTCGGAGATGCGTTCAATGCCAAGCTCGGCGGCGCGAGGTTTCGGCATGCCGAGGGCGAAATTGTTTTCGAAACCGATGGCGCCGCCGAGTCGGATGCCGTCCTCGGCAAGACGGGCTGCCAACGCTGCTTGCGTTCCGGCGAAATCGGAGCCGCTGTCGAGGTCGGCGTCCGCGAGGGTCTCGTGAAGCAGCGTGCCGGAATACTCCACATACGCGTCGATCTCCCCGCTGACCAACGCATTGTAGACGATTCGTGTGCCGCCCAACGCGCGTCGATGGCGCGCCTGAACCCCCGCGTCGGCCAACAGTCCAACCAGCACCTCACCGAGCACAATACCTTCGGTGAAGCGCTTGCTGCCAACTGCGACCTCGGCATCGGTTCGAGCACAGCCAGAGGCGAGACTGAACAACAACCAGGTTGCCACAAGTCCAAGGATCAGCCGTGGCAATGCTGCGCGCAAGACCCTCATGGCCGTTCTTCCAACGGCTCGAGATGACTGCGTTGAGCTCGCACGAATTGCTCGACGAAGGGCTCGGCCGGAGCCCCCACCATGTCCAGCAAACTGCCTACCTGGACGATCCGTCCGGACCGCATCAATACGATGGTCTGCGCCAGGAAGCCGGCCTCGGCGAGGTCATGGGTCACGACTGCCACGGTCTTTCTCAATGCTGAGAAGACCTGTTTCAGATCCTCCTGCAGATCGAAGCGGATCATCGGGTCCAGCGCACCCAAGGGCTCATCCAACAGCAGCACCTCGGGGTCCAGCATCAACGCTCGCATCAGGCTGACCCGCTGGTTCTGGCCTCCGGAAAGCTCCAAAGGATAGCGATCGAGCCCGTCGATCGGAAAATGTGTCAGTTCCGCAAGCTCCGCCAGCCGGGCGTCGATGCGCCTTCGATCCCACCCGAGGTGCCCCGCCATCAGAGCCACGTTCTGACGCCCCGTCAGATGCGGAAACAGCCCGCCTTGCTGTATGACATAGCCCATGCGTCGCCGCGCGCTGGCCATGGTCGACGCGTCCAATCGCTGCCCATCGAATCTGACGAAGCCCGCGTCCGGCGCAATGAGACCAATCAGCGTGCGCAATAGCGTCGACTTGCCGCAGCCGGATGGCCCGATCAAGGCGGTTGTTCGGCCCGGCTCGATTCTCAGCGTGATACCGTCGAGGGCCGCGGTGTCGGCATAGCGCTTTGTGACTTGATCGATCTGAAACACGGGAACGTTGGCTCAACCAGGCTCCGGTGCAGACATAGTCAGGCCGTGGAGCCGGCGCCCCGATCGGCCGAACTCGCTGGTCACCCCAACTGGCTCATGTTGTCAATGAACCATATCCCAGGCGGTCCAGGACATCGTCCACATCGGAAAACGAAAACGGTTTGTGTAGCACGGCCGCAACATTCAGCGTATTCAAACGAGCGGTCTCTTCTCGCGCCAGCTCAGGGAAGCCAGTGATGATCATCGCGCTGGCGGAATTCCCTTTCCCGCGCAACCGAGCGAGCAGGTCGATGCCATCTAACTCTGGCAACACCATGTCGATGACAAGCAAATCGAAGCTGTCGCGGGCGCAAAATACCTCGGCCATGTGGCCGTCGAACGCGGCGACGGCGGCATGACCGCGCGCCGCCAGGTGGTCGGCGAGGATAGTCGCAAGCAGCCGATTATCATCGACAACCAATATCCTCATACTGAAACTGCCACATGACGAAGCCGAACACTGCATGCCGGACAGATACCGTGACTAATTTGGGGCAATGCGTCGGCGGCAAATAGCCGCAACCTGATGAGTGCCTGCTCCACTTCGATCCAAGCATGCTCCGCCAACACGGCTTTGCACCAACTGCAGACCGAGAGTGTTTCGATGGAGGGCGTTGCGCGGCTTGCGTCCAACAGTGGCATTGTCTCGCGGCGCTCAATGTGTAAGGCGCGACTGCAAAACTCGAACTCTTGCAGCACCCGATCGTACCGCATCTGCATCTCCATCAGACGCCGGCAGTCGGGCGAATCGCAGCGAAAACTGAAACGGACCGGTCGCCCCGATTCGCGGACTCGATTCATTAGCAGGCCGTAGATATGCCGCGTTTGCAGGTCCGTAATCGACGCCATCAGCTCAGAGCCGAGAGCCTGCGAGGTGCCAGCACCCCAACCGTTTTCCGCGGCGAAGGCCAGCCAAGCGGCATTGACGTAGCAAATTTTCCCATCGGCGTCGGTGCGATGTATGAAACTGCGTTGGTCCATCTGTTCGAACATATGCGGGTCTTGGCGCCGATCAACGCCTTCTATTGTCGTCGGACCGCCTGGGCGGAGCGCAAACCGGACCGCAGTCAGATACGGTGGTTGATCTTTAAGAGTAGACCCTTTTAATCCTGAGCCACCGCAGAATTTCACTGCGACGGCCCGGTGCAATGGCGTCTGTATGCGTCGAAGGGTCGGATCCTTGGCGATCGAGGAGCGTGAAAGGGCCGGCCAGTAAATTTTGGAGCCCACGCGATCTGACCTGCCACCCCCGTGTTTCGAAGGCATTGGAGTGAGCCCTTAGCCGACGTTGTCGCTGGATGTTTCAAGATTCTGAATCGCAGCGGCCAGCTGATCGGCAAGTGCGCGCACAGGCCTCGGCTGAGCCCGGCTGGTGGATGAACGCATTGTCGGATTCAAGCCGAAGAGTCTCAGTTTGGCCGAAGCTGCAGCACTGACGCTGACGACGTTCACCGCCTACGAGGCGTTCTTTGATCGGCTTGGCATTGATCATGATGGCACCGACAAAGAGCAGTCCGCATCGAAACAGGGCAGGCAAGAGGCAAGATCGTCGTTCAGTCCTTTTGAAATCGATGCCGTCCTCGCGTCATAAGGATGGTGGCCTGCCGCGCTACACCGAAGCCGTGACCAAACTTCTTCGAGGCCGCGTTTGATCCGTCGCTTTGGTCACGCATGAAGCCCGCTCGCGGCTCCGACGGCCAGGCGCAGATCGCAGCCGACTTCGGTAGTCGCTTGGTCGTTGCGGCTGCATCTATGGTTACCGCTTCGCCGGAGACGAATCTCCGCCGGCACGGGGGGTGGCCGGCAAACAGCCGTTCCGGCCATGGTCGAGCGACGGTGCAGCCGTGGCAATGATCGGTCGATGATTCATCTGATCCGGATCACCGCCAGGGTGGACGGTGAAATACCGTTGGATTCGGGCGCCGCGTCGCGGTCGGTCGCGCAGCAGGGGACGGGTTGTCCCATGTTGCTCACATTCACGTTATTGACGCCGTAGGCCTTCTACGCGCTTATCGATCTTCCGCAGCCGCAACGCCAGGTAGCCCAACGATGCGCCGATCAACAGGGCCGCGATGCCGACGGCCCAAGCGATCGTCACGGCGCCGGTTCCAGGCCAGATCGCCAGCACCAGGCCAACGATCGCGGCGACGGCACCGATGATGATCGCTGGCATCCGATCGAGGTCGTCCGCCTCCGTCTCGATCCCCGCCAGGACGAGCATCGCGCCCTGCAACAGTGCCCAAAGACCGACGATGATCAGCAGCAACCGACCCGTCAGGCCCGGCCAGACCAGCAGGATCAAACCGACGGCGATGCTGATCAGACCCGGCGCCAGGTTGGATCGGAGATCCTGTGCACGAAAAGTGCTGACGAGTCCGACGACTCCATCCACCAACGCGTAAATGGCAACGAGACGGATCAACAACACCAGGGTGGCCGTGGGCCAGAACAGGGCGGCAAGCCCAAGCGCCAAGGCCAGCAGCCCGCGGGCCATGATGAACCATCAGACATCACCCAGCTTGTCGCTAACGTGAAGGCGCACCTGGGTGCCGGTGACCCGCACTTGTTCATCGTCAGACGTCATGAGAAATTTCTCCTGGTTGGTTCAAGTGGGCTTGCCATCGTGCTGGCGGAACACCTGCCGGTCTCGCCCTGGGCTGTGATCGTTGCGGTTCGCGGAGCGATGCGGTTCACAACCTCACCACACCACCGACGCTTCTTTGCTACACTCAGAGACAACGACTTGACTAACTTTTGGGCCATAATGTGATCCAACTCAACCTGCACGAGGCCAAGGCCAAGCTCTCCGAGTGCATCGAGGCCGCACTACGCGGCGAGCGTGTCGTCATTGCTCGGCGCAACGTACCCGCGGTGGAACTGGCGCCGATTCCCCAGCGTTTGGGGGAGCCGCGCAAGCTAGGACAGGGACCAAAACAATCCGGTTATGCATTACCCGACAGCTTTTGGGAACCGCTGCCCGATGACTTGAGTGCAGCCTTCAACGGCCGTTCCGATGACCGATCGAATCCGCTTGGCTGAGGCGCATGAAACTCATCGTCGATACCTGCACCTTCCTCTGGCTGGCAAGCGCGGAAGAGAAGCTATCGGACACCGCTCGGGCCTTGCTCGAGGATAGCGGGAATATCCTCCTGCTCTCGGCCGCGTCGGTCTGGGAGATCGGCGTTAAGCACGCGCTGGGACGATTGCCCCTGCCGGAAAATCTGACGCCGACTGAATTCATTCCCGAGGCGAGGTCGCGAAATGGCGTCGATGCGTTGCCGATCA
This sequence comes from Thiohalocapsa sp., assembly GCA_049670525.1. GTDB lineage: Bacteria > Pseudomonadota > Gammaproteobacteria > Chromatiales > Chromatiaceae > Thiohalocapsa. Next base: position 11,498 of record JBATTL010000278.1, read on the forward strand.
CCGAGGACGATCCCCTGCAGCTCGGCAAGCTGCCATGCTTTCACCAGGATCCGTTCGACCGGATGCTGATTTGTCAGGCAATCAGCAATCAGGCGGTGCTGGTCACCCCGGATCCGCTGATTGCCCGCTATCCGGTCTCGGTCCAGTGGTGAGCAGCGTGTTCGTGGCAGAATCTTCTTTGTCACGGCATCTTGGAAGGGTACATGCGGCTTGCCATGGCAGCGGCTTCGGCTGAGTATTTGCCTGCAAGCTACTAAATCGGCATGGCCAGCGCTTAAAACATCGAGGCGCTCTTGAAATCGTACCTCGAACGGGACGAGGATCGCTTTCTGTCGATCGCGTTCCGGGTCGCGGCCCATGAGTTGCGCCACGGCCACGGCAAGAGTGCGCGCGGCTCGCGTGATCGGCGCTGCGGCAAGCATGCGCTGCACATGGTCACTGCGTGGGGCAGTCGCGACCGCCTAGTGCTGGGGCAAGAGGCGACGGCGGAGAAATCCAACGCGATCGGTGCCGATGCGAAACGCTTCGCTCGCGCCGTGCGCGGGCATTGGGGTGTGGAGAACTCGCTGCATTGGCGTATAGACGTGGTGTTGAACGAAGACGTCAGTCGCATCCGCAAAGGCAACGTACCAGCGATCATGACCTCGATCCGTCAACTGTGCATGAACTTGTTTGAACAAGAGCCGTTTGCGTTGCGCCTGTCACAGAAACGCCGCAAGGCAGCTTGGAACGACGACTACCGCGCTAAGGTTCTGTTCGGGCGACGATTTATACGCGCTCGCCCTGACGCCTACTGGCGTCTGTAACATTTTAACGGATCATGTCGAACCGGCTTTTGCATTTCCGAGCAAAGACTTTGATTCATGCTTGGACTTTTTGGCGCTTCTCTTTTCTTTCAGGGTCAGGGCCGGTTTCTTCTTGGCTTCTTTGTTGCTCTGGCGTTCTTTTGTCATGGGACGTACTCCTCGGTGTGTTAGAACCTACGCACTCAGTATAGGCGTCGGCGGTCTCCGTCGGAGCCTTATCTTTAGGACCGCCTCGTAGTTTCTCTTTATGTGATGTGTATGACTACATGCGACACCCAAGCGGTCAGGCGTCGGCCCATTGCGATTCGCCGGTCTTGTGCCGATTGATTACGCCACCGTTGCGATCGTTAGTCACTTCTTGGGGCAAGCGGCTGCCCGCTGCCAGCTACTCCCCGCCGTCGACCATTGATCGGTGCCTGTTCGGACCGCTCGGAGATACTCCAGCATGCTCGTGACTCTGCGTCAGCTCATGCGTCAGGTCGGCCTCGCCGCGACCTTGAGCGACGCCTTGGCGGTGGCCGTCCAACAGGCCCGAAAGGCAGTTCATGTCGACGCATGCGCCATCTATCTCAAGGATGCGGAAGGAGATGCGTACGTCCTCGTGGCCTCGGCCGGGCAGAAACAGCCCATGACCGATCCCCTGGGGGGCGAGCCTGGGAAGCAATTGGTCGGCCGCGTTGGGGAGCGGCAGGAGTTGATCCTCGCCTTGGGTGCGAAGGCCCGAGCGAACGATGCTGTCTCGACCGAGCCCGGCGGGGGCTCCATGGGCAGCTTTCTCGGCACTCCACTAATCCACTACAGAACCCTGCTCGGGGTCTTGACGGCCTGGAAGCCACCGCAACAGCCCTTCGCCAGCGACGAGGTGACCTTTTTCCTCGGCCTCGGGGCGCAACTGGCCAGGATCGTTCACGAAGCTGCGGCGATTGATGGTGTCGGGCGGCTCCTGCGTGGCGAGGCCCGTCCGGATCCCTATGTCCAGGGTGTTTCGGCCGCCTCCGGCTTGGCGAGCGGCATCGCCGTGCCAGTCGAGGCGCAGGCCCGGCTCGAGTCGATCCCTGACCGTGTGACGCCGGATCCTGTCGCCGAGGCGGCTGGGTTCACTGCCGCGGTCGCCGCTGCCCGCGAGGAGCTCCAGGCCGCCAGCGACCGCCTGGCGGACAGGGTGCCGGAAGAGGTACGTGCCTTGTTCGACGCTCAGGTCATGCTGTTGGGCAGCGACAGCCTGGTCGCGGATACCCTCGCGGGCATCCGCGAGGGTAGTTGGGCACCTGGCGCTTGGCGCACGACCATCTCCAGGCATGCGCAGGTATTCGAGCAGATGGACGACGCCTATCTGCGCGAGCGCGCCGCCGACATCCGCGACATCGGTCGCCGTGTCCTCATGCACCTGGAGTCGCGAGTCTGGGTTTCCAGAGGCGCGCCGCGACGCTGCATCCTGGTGGGCGAGACCTTGGGGTTAGCCGAGATCGCCGCCGTGCCCGCGGCAAGCCTCGCGGGGATCGTCAGCCTTCGCGGCTCGCCGCTGTCCCACATGGCGGTGCTGGCGCGGGCGTTGGGCATCCCTGCAGTAGTCAGCCTCGCGTCCCCGGCGGATCTCCTGGACGGCCGTGAGCTGGTGGTCGATGGCGATGAGGGGCGCGTTTACCTCGAGCCTTCCGCCGCACTCCTGGGGACCCTCCAGCGGCGTCTCGATCAGGCGCGCACCCGTTCGGCACAGCTGCGCGCGCTGTGCAACTTGCCGGCGCAGACTCTGGACGGCGTTCACCTCCCGCTTTATGCCAACATCGGGCTCCCATCCGACAGCGCGGCGGCGCGGGCGAGCGGTGCCGAGGGCGTCGGGCTATATCGCACGGAATACAGCTTTCTGGTCGGCGAAGTCCTCCCCGTCGAGGAGGAGCAATTCCGAGACTATCGCCAGGTGCTGGAAGCCTTTGCGCCGCTGCCGGTGACGCTGCGTACCCTAGACGTGGGTGGCGACAAAGTGTTGTCTTCCTTTCCGGTGCAAGAAGAAAACCCCTTTCTCGGCCGGCGTGGCATCCGCTTCTCGCTGGATCAGCCCGAGCTCTTCCTGATCCAGTTGCGGGCCATGCTGCGGGCCAACGCGGGGCTCGGCAACCTCCAGGTGCTGTTTCCCATGATCGGCGCGATCAACGAGCTGGACGAGGCGCTGCATCTATTGGCCCGAGCGGAGCGGGAGCTCGTGGCCGAGGATCTCGAGGTGGCGCGGCCGCGCGTGGGGGTGATGATCGAGGTCCCGGCGTCCGTCTTCCTGGTCGGCGCCATGGCGCGGCGTGTCGATGCCTTCTCTATAGGCACCAACGATCTGACGCAGTATCTGCTGGCCGTAGACCGGAACAATGTGGAGATCGTCACGCCCTATGACGGTCTGCACCCCGCGGTGCTTGATGCCATCCGTCAGGTCGTCGAGACGGCGCACCGGCAGAGCAAGCCTGTCAGCGTTTGCGGCGAGATGGCGGGCGATCCGGCCGGCGCGCTCATGCTGCTGGGGCTCGGGGTGGACGGCCTCAGCATGAGCCCCGCGCTGCTGGGCGAGGTAAAACGGGCGATCCGCTGTGTCAGCCGAGAGCAAGCGGGGCGACTCGCCGAGACGGCGCTGGGAATGGAGGACGGATTCGCCATTCATCGACTGCTGCATGGCGCACTCGAAAAGGTCCAGGACTGTTCGGGGTCTGAGACGCTGAGCCGGCTGAAGTCTTAAATAGTATCTGCCCGCCAGAGGAATAGCGTCTTTCCCGCCTCTTGTCACTAACGGCCTCGTGCCAGGAGTTAACCGATGCAGATTCGACTCGGCTGCGAGTTGATCTATGCCTGCCCGCAACGCACGCCCATGATCCTAATCCTGAATGTGCACTACAGCCGGGTGTCCGACCTGCTGGCGCCGGACCATCTCCGGACCCAGCCGGCGGTGTCGATTACCGCCTACCGTGACGGCTTCGGCAACTGGTGCAGCCGACTCGTGGCGCCGCCGGGGGACATCCGGATCACGACGGACACCACCATCACCGACGGCGGTCGCCCGGATGCGACCGACCCAACGGCGATACAGCATGCCGTGGAAGACCTGCCCAGCGAGACGCTGGTCTACCTCCAGGGGAGCCGATACTGCGAAACTGACCGGCTCTCCGAGATCGCCTGGTCCCTGTTCGAGCACACCCCCCTTGGCTGGGCGCGCGTTCAGGCGATCAACGATTTCGTGCATCATCACATCAGCTTCGGCTACCCATACGCGCGCGCCACCAAGACCGCATTCGAAGTCTTCAACGAGCGCACGGGTGTCTGCCGAGACTATACCCACCTCGCCATCGCCTTCTGCCGCTGCATGAACATCCCCGCACGCTATTGCACCGGCTATCTGGGCGATATCGGGGTCCCAGCTTCGCCCGATCCCATGGACTTCTCGGCCTGGCTCGAAGTGTATCTGGGCGGGCGCTGGCACACGCTGGATCCCCGCAACCGGGTGCCGCGCATCGGACGGGTGCTGATCGCCCACGGACGCGATGCGGCGGATGTACCC
>JBATTL010000279.1:0-1563 GCA_049670525.1 Thiohalocapsa sp.
CATCTGAGCGACCGCGACCTGCTGCAACTCGACGACGCTTACCGCGGGGCCCTCTCACACGTGCCGGCGCGCGTCCTGCTGTCCAAGGCGGTCGCCGATCTGAAAGCCGCGCGCGAGCGCTTGGGGCAGAACCCGTCGAACAGTTCGGGTCCGCCGAGCGCGCGCCTTGGGAAGGCGTCGACGACGCGAGCGAGGATGACGGCGACGACAGTGGTGGTGGATCGGCGTCGGGCAGTTCCGCGAAGCGAGACGCCGAGCAACCCGCCCATGGGGACAAGGGGACGTCAAGGCGGGGCAAGCCCGGGCAGCGCCACGGCGCGCCAGAACGCAGCCGCGCGCAGACCTTGCCGGTCGATGCCGAGCAGGTGCATACGCCCCAGTGCTGCGCAGCTTGCAGCCGTTCTCTGCGGGATGGCGGTGAGCAACAGGCTTACACCGCCCACTACACCCTGGATCTCCTCCGACCCGAGCGCGGTGCCGGCGCGATAGGGCTGCACCAGGGCAAGCACGTCTACCTGCAACGGGGCTGCACCTGCGGGCATTGGACGCGCGCGCAGCCGGCACGCCATGACACGAGGATGGCGCTTGGACGGTGGCGTTGAGCGAATGGCATCTCGCTGGGCCGACCTTGGTCACCTTCATCTGCGCACTGACCCAGCGCATGCGCCTCTCACGGGCGCGGGTGCGTGAATTCCCGGCCGACTGGCTCGGGCTGTCGTTGTCGACGACCACCATCAACTCGTGCATTCACGAGGCCGCGCGCGCCGTCGAGCCCGTGGTCGAGCAAGAAAGTCCGAGCGAGCGTGCGCAACGTCGAAGTGCTCGATGCCGACGAGACCACCTGGAAGGAGCACCGGCAACTGCTGTGGCCGTGGGTTTTCACCTGTGCCACCGCCACGCTCTTCATCGTTGGTCGGCGCACCCGCGAGATGGTGCAGCGCGTGCTCGGCGAGCACTTCCGCCACTGGTTGATGAGCGACGGCTATGGCGCGTACCGCGACCGCCAACAACACCTGCGCTGCCTGGAGCACCTGATCCGCAAAGCCCATGGGCTCGAAGAGAGCCTCGACGTCCAAGCACGACAACTCGGGCGCCACCGGCTCAATGCAATCGAGACCGTGATCGCCGCCGTCTACGCTGCCCGCGGCGACCCGCAGCAAGCCGAAGGCTGACGCGGGCCACATGCGCCCCGGCTCAATGCGCTGCTCGAGCAGCACCGACAGCTCGCCGACGCCCACCACGAGAAGACCCGCGCGCTTGCCCGCAAGCTGCTCAACGATTGGGACACCTTCTGGGTCGTGCTCGATTATCCTGAGCTGCCGGTGACCAATAACCCAACGGAACGCGCCTTGCGGCACTGAGTGATCGCGCGATGCATCGGCATGGGTACCCGCACCCTCGCGCTGCAGGCCAGCGTCATCGAGACCTTCCGCAAGCGCGGCGCCTCGCCGTGGAACTACATCGCCGATGTCGTGCGCAAACGCCGCCGCGGTTCGGCGGCACCCCCGCGCCCGCTGTCTGACCACACGCAACCGAGAGCCCCAATTGCGGAAGGCTAAACGG
>JBATTL010000280.1:0-9980 GCA_049670525.1 Thiohalocapsa sp.
TTTCTAAGGTGGACGTTTCTGCGGTGGCCATTTCTTCGGTGGAAGGAGAGCCCGTTATCCGAGCGCTCGCCGCTCAGTGCCGGCTGGCACGGGGCGGCAATTCCCGCGGCATCGGCTCCTCGATGACTAAACCGCGGCGCACGCGACGACCGAGCAGAATGCAGGCGCGATCGAAAGCGCTCTCGGCTTCGCGGGCATGCCACTCCCAGTCCAGCGGCGCGGCATTCGCGCGGAGCGAGAAATGCCCAGTGGTGATGACCTTGCCGATACGCACCTCCAAGGTCCAGTCGTGCCAGACGACGTCGGCCTCTTGGTCGTCCGCAAACTCCTGCTCCAACAAGCGCACCGCATTGCTGCCGGCGTCATCCACCACCACCAACTGAGAGAGCACTAGTTCGTCGTCGACGCAACTCTCCCAACCGGTGTGGACGGCGGCCGCGTTCTGCATCACCGCGTGGACGATCAGCTCAGGTGTCAACTTGATCGTCAGTGGCATGTCCCAGTCCGGATCAGCCTCATCGGCAAAGCCCCCGGTCGCGGTGTTTTCAGTCATGATGCGCGCAACGCCCTCAGAATTGTTGGTACGAGGCAATAGCTTAACTCCCGACCATTGCCGCGAGGAAATCGAATGTCCGTCTTGTTGGGACTGAGTATCTTTCCAGTCGATCAGGGCGAGAGTCTAAGCGCATTCGTCACGCCCGTGGTTGACCTGATCGCGTCCAGCGGGCATGCCTATCAGCTGACCGCCATGGGAACCTTGGTGGAGACCCCAGACATTGGGCAGGCGACGGCACTGATAGCGGCGGCCCATGGACTGCTGGCGGAACTCGGCCGCCACAGGGTCTACGCCACCGCTAAGCTTGATAGCAGAGACGGGCCGGTGGGTCGTCTCAAGGCGAAGACCGACAGCGTGGAACGACGGCTGTCGGGTTCAAGGAACCGCAATGCGGACTGACCCCTTGTGCGTTATCTTCGACCCTTTGCACGACGCTGTCCGCATGAGGTAACGACGATGAAGGTCGCCGTCTTTTCAGACGTCCAAGCCAATGTCCCGGCTATGGAAGCCGCCGTCGATCACATCGAAAAATGGAAACCGGATCTGGTCGTCATGGCGGGGGATCTGATCAATCGTGGTCCGGATAGCCGCGGCTGCCTGGCACTCTTCGACAGCAAGCGGCTTGAATCCGGCTGGCTGCCGGTCTACGGGAACCACGAGGTTTGGGTGCGGCACTGCGGACAGTCGACACCGGCATCCGAAGGGGAACGCCAAATCCGCCTGTTCGCCGATTTCGCCTGGCGCCAGATTGCCGAACTCGCCGAGACCCTGCGCGACTGGCCCGACCATCTGTGCCTCCATCCCCCGCACAGCGATGCGTGGCTGCACGTGACCCACGGCACCATGGCCGGCAACCGCGACGGCATCACGCCGGGAACCAGCGATGAGTCGCTGATCGGCAAGCTCCCCGATGGCGTGTCGCTCTTCGTCACCGGTCACACCCATCGTCCGCACCAACGCCGGATCCAGGGTATGGACATCGTCAACATCGGTTCCGTGGGCTCACCCTTCGACGGCGATCCGCGTGCAAGCTACGGCCAGTTCACCTGGCGCCACGGTCGCTGGGACGCGCGGATCGAACGCTTCCCCTATGATCGCGAGCGGACGAGGCGCGACTTCGATGACTCCGGCTTCCTCGACCAAGGCGGGCCACTGGCGCAAATGATCTATTCGGAGTGGGAGCAGGCACGGCTCTTGATGCCCGGTTGGCGACGCCGCTATCAGCAGGCTGTCCTGGACGGCGAGATCACACTACGGGAGTCGGTCGACACCTACATGGCGGGTGTTTGACGAGTCGCCGGACTGAGGCTGGATTGCGCTGGTCCCGCTGATGTTGGCCAACCCGACGGTCCAGGTTCCAATCGCCGTCCCACATCGGATTCGGATCAGGGCCCGACCAATTCCGACTAACCGCGCAACCGGCACCTGCGCGAAATGCCGCCGACGCCCAACAGCTGCGGCGGTTTCCATTCCCCCACGACCACCGCGACAGACCGTTGCTGTTGCATACGCCGCACAACGGTCGCACCCTAGTATGCCGACCGGGCGATTTGGTGGTCTCAGCAAAGCGGGCAGCGGTCAGATGCAAAGCACGCGAGCGATGGAATAGCTCACTCTACTTCGAGCTCGCGTAACACCGCAGATGGCCGCTGCCCGCCTTGCCCGAAGCATTCGCCTAACCGGCAAGCTCCCACCGCTCCGAAGACTCTTCGACGCACCTATGAGCAATCATCCCGACAGTCTGCACCGCTTTGTTTTCGAGCGGCTCGGCGTGCGTGGCGAACTGGTCCGACTCGACGCCAGCTTTCGCGCCGTTCTGGATCGTCACAGCTACCCGGGGGCGGTCCAGCGGCCCCTTGGCGAGGCGTTGGCTGCCGTGTTGCTGCTGACCGCGACGCTGAAATTCGAGGGTTCATTGATCCTGCAGGCTCAGGGTGACGGGCCGCTGCGCACGCTCGTCGCTCAGGGCACCCACAACCGCACGGTGCGGGGCCTCGCCCGCTGGGACGGCGATGTGCCCCAGGGCGATCTTGCGCAACTCTTTGGCGACGGACGCCTGGTCCTGACGCTCGATCCGGTCCGCGGTGAACGGTATCAGGGTATCGTGCCACTACAGGGCAGCGGCCTCGGTGCCGCGATCGAGGCCTACTTTGGCGCCTCAGAGCAATTGCCGACTCGGCTCTGGCTAGCCGTCGACGGCAGAAGGGCCGTCGGCCTGATGCTGCAACGGATGCCGGGCGGCGGTGAGGACGAGGACGGCTGGAACCGCACGACGATGCTCGCCGACACCGTCACCGAAGAGGAACTGCTGCGTCTGCCGGTGCGCGATCTATTGCGACGATTGTTTCACGAGGAGGACGTGCGGCTGTTCGAGCCCGAACCGGTGGCGTTTCGCTGCGGCTGTTCCCGAGGGCGCATCGCCGAAACCCTTCGCGCCATGGGCCGGCAGGAGGTCGACGACATCGTCGAGGAGCGGGGCAGTGTCGACGTTACCTGCGAGTTTTGTAACCGTGACTACAGCTTTGATGCCGTCGACGCCCATGAGCTCTTCGCGAATGGCGTCGTTCCGGCGGATGCGAATACCAGACAGCACTGAGGCAGCATCAATCGCGCTTGGGCGATTGGGAAAGGCGCCTCGTGATATCGCTCCATCAACCCCGGGCAATCACAGAATCCAAAGACTCAGCAATTATGTCGATCAGTCTTTATCACAATCCGCGTTGTAGCAAGTCCCGCGCCGCGCTGAAGCTGCTGACCGAACGCGGCATCGAGCCCGAGATCATCGAATATTTGAAGGCGCCGCCAGATGAGAACGGCTTGCGCACGCTGCTCGACCAGCTCGGAATGGAACCGCGTGAGCTGATGCGTACCAAAGAAGCCGAGTACAAGGACAACGGCCTCGACGACCCGACGCTGGACCGCGACGCACTGATCCGCGCGATGATCGCCCATCCTAAGCTCATCGAGCGTCCGATCCTGATCAACGCCGACCGCGCGGCCATCGGTCGTCCGCCCGAGCGTATCCTGGATATCCTCTGACCGGCAGATCCCAGCCGGCAATGCAGTAACGGAAGCCTCCCCATGTCCTATGTCCTGGTGCTCTATTACAGCCGCTACGGCGCCACCGCCGAGATGGCGCGTCTGATTGCGCGCGGCGTTGAAGAGGTCGGCCTCGAAGCACGCCTGCGCACCGTGCCGACCGTATCCACAGTCTGCGAGGCCGTCGAAGACGGTATCCCGGAACAGGGTGCACCCTATGCGAGCTATGAAGATCTAGCGCACTGCGGAGCCCTCGCGCTGGGCAGCCCGACTCGGTTCGGGAACATGGCCGCGGCGCTGAAGTATTTCCTGGACGGTACCTCGCCGATGTGGCTCAAAGGCGCGCTAGCCGGCAAACCCGCCGGGGTGTTCACGTCGACCTCCAGCCTGCACGGGGGCCAGGAGACGACGCTTCTGTCGATGATGCTCCCGCTGATGCACCACGGGATGCTGTTGCTCGGCTTGCCCTACAGCGAGGTCGATCTGCTCCACACCGAGACCGGCGGCACGCCATATGGCCCTTCGCACCTGGCTGGCATCAACAATGACCTACCCCTAGCCGACACCGAACAGCGCTTGTGCCAGGCATTGGGGCGACGGCTCGCGCGGACCGCAACGGCGTTGCAAACCTGACCGCGGCGTCTGACTCGCCCCCCCCACAGCGAACCCTGAAACCGACCCATGCATCAGCTCGCACTGCCATTGATGCTACCTGCCGCCGGCGGTTTCGAGTCTTTCGTCGCGGCTGGTAACGAAGAGGCGGTCGTGGCATTGCAACAATGGGCAGAGGGCAGGGGCTCCCGCTATGTCCTCGTGCACGGTCCCGCCGACAGCGGCAAGAGTCATCTCTTACTGGCTGCCTGCCACGATGTCGTGGAGCGCGGAGGCACGGCGCTATACCTTCCGCTCGACCAGGACGGCCCCGCTCCGGCAATACTTGAAGACCTCGAAACCCGCGATGCGGTGGTCGTGGATGCGCTGGAAGCCGTGTCGGGCGACGCCACCTGGGAGCGCGGGTTGTTCGACCTCTACAACCGGCTGCAGGACGCCGGCAAACGGCTGCTGGTGGCCGCGCGGGTCCCGCCCCCGGCGCTGCGTCTGGAGCTGCCCGACCTCCGCTCCCGACTCAGCGCGGGGCCCGCCTACCTGCTACGCGGACTGGACGATGACGGCAGGGCGCGATTGCTCGACGTCGCCGCGCTGCAGCGCGGACTCTGTCTCGACCCGGCGGCGGTGCGATACATCCTTAATCGTTGTCCGCGCGATCCGGGATGGCTGCTGCAACTGCTCGATGAGCTGGACCGGGTTTGCCTGCAACGCCGGCGCGCGCCAACGGCGCGTCTGATCGGCGAGCTGCTGGCCGATCGTCAAACATAATTCCGGCGATCCGCCCTCGATGATGGAATGGCCGCAGGAGGGCAGCCTCGGCGATCCAGTGGACAATGCGGCGCTCGGACCCGAGACTAGCAGCCAAGCTGGCTGGGACTGGCCCGTTTTCATCCGAACAGGACCAATAATCCAATGTTGTTGATGATCGACAACTACGACTCCTTCACCTATAACCTGGTGCAATACTTGGGCGAACTCGGCGCCGACGTACGCGTCGTCCGCAATGACGAGTTGTCCGTGGAGGATGCGCTTGCACTGGCGCCCGAGCGCATCGTGATTTCGCCGGGACCCTGCACGCCGAACGAGGCCGGTATCTCGGTGTCGCTGATCCGTGCCGCGGCAGGCCATGTGCCAATCCTGGGCGTCTGCCTCGGGCACCAGTCCATCGGCCAGGCCTTCGGCGCGGACGTGGTCAAGGCGCGATCCGTCATGCACGGCAAGACATCCCCGATCCACCACGCGAACGCTGGTGTCTTCTCCGGCCTCGATGATCCCTTCGAGGCGACGCGCTACCACTCGCTTGTCATCGACGAGGCGACGCTCCCTCCGGCACTTGAGGTCACCGCCTGGACCCTCACCAAAGATGGCGAACGCGAGGAGATCATGGGGGTGCGCCACCGCGAACTAGCGATCCAAGGCGTTCAATTCCACCCGGAGTCGATTCTGACCCGGCACGGGCATGCGCTATTGGAGAATTTTCTCAACGACAAGCCCTGACTCCCCCGAACGACATACCCCGATAACAACCCCTGTCGGCCCCGCGCGCTTGGCCCATGGCCTCTAGCCAACGGCCATGCCCACCGGCCGCTAGAAAGACGCAGCAAAGCATGGATATGAAATCTGCCATCAACCAGGTCATCGATGGCCATGACCTCACCGCGGGCGACATGACTGCCGTCATGCGCAACATCATGACCGGCGGCGCGACGCCCGCGCAAATCGCGGGATTCCTGGTCGCATTGCGCGTCAAGGGAGAAAGCGTGACCGAGATCGCAGCGGCGGCCGATGTCATGCGCGAACTCGCCGCCGGCGTCGATATCTCCGGGCTTCGCTATGCCGTCGATATCGTCGGCACCGGCGGCGACGCGTCAGGCACTTTCAATGTCTCCACGACCAGCATGTTCGTTGCGGCGGCCGCCGGTTGCCACGTGGCCAAACACGGTAACCGATCCGTGTCCTCCAAGTCCGGCAGCGCCGATGTCCTTGAGGCGGCAGGAATCAGGCTGGACCTGACGCCGGAACAGGTCGCGCGCTGCGTCCGCGAGGTCGGGGTCGGCTTCATGTTCGCCCCGGCGCATCACGACGCCATGAAGCATGCGATCGGCCCACGCCGGGAACTCGGCGTACGCACGATCTTCAACGTGCTCGGCCCACTCACAAACCCGGCGGGCGTGCCGAATCAGCTGCTGGGCGTCTTCAGCGAAAGTTTGCTCACACCCCTCGCCGAAGTATTGCGGCAGCTCGGATCCAGCCATGTGCTGGTGGTCCATTCGCGCGATGGGCTCGACGAGATCAGCATCGCCGAACGCACTGAAGTGGCCGAGCTCAAACAGGGCCGGATCGAGCGCTACAGCATCGCGCCCGAAGACTTCGGTCTCGAACGCGGCGCGCTTGACGCGATCCGCGTCGACGGACCGCGACAGAGTCTGACGATGCTGACCGGCGTACTGGACGGCGAGCCGGGTCCGGCGCACGACATCGTCGTGCTCAATGCCGGTGCCGGCATCTACGCGGCCGGCGTGACGGATACGTTGGGCGCCGGTATCGAGTTGGCACAGCAGGTGATCGCCAGCGGTCTGGCGCGGGCGCGCCTTGACGCTCTCGCGAAACTGACCAAGGAGTTCTGAGGCCGGCCCGATGACAGACACGCCAGACGTACTGAAAAAGATTCTGCACCGCAAAGTCGAGGAAATCACTGCTCGCGCCGATCAAGTCCCTTTGGGCGAACTAGCGGAGCGCCTGGAGCATGCCCCCGCCACACGCGGTTTCGCCGATGCACTGACCGGCAAGGTTGCCGCCGGCGGGGCCGCTGTCATTGCCGAAGTCAAAAAGGCCAGTCCCAGCAAGGGGCTGCTACGAGCGGACTTCCGCCCTGCCGATATTGCTCGCTCCTACGAAAACGGAGGGGCTACCTGTCTATCGGTACTGACCGACGTCGACTTTTTCCAGGGCTCGGATGCGTACCTGAGCGAGGCCCGTAACGCCTGCTCGCTGCCGGTTATCCGCAAGGATTTCATGATCGACCCCTACCAGGTCTATGAAGCACGTGCGATCGGCGCCGACTGCATCCTACTCATCGCTGCCTGTCTCAGCGATTCCCAACTCAGCGAATTGAGCGGTCTGGCCGGCCATCTGGGCCTTGACGTGCTGGTAGAGGTGCATGACGCGGCGGAACTGCAACGTGCGCTGGCGATACCGGGGCGACTGATCGGCATCAACAACCGCGATCTGCACACCTTCGACGTTAGTCTCAGTGCGACACTGGGCCTGCTGGAGCAGATCCCCGCGGAACGGCTGACGATTACGGAAAGCGGCATCCTAGACCGCGAAGACGTCGCCTTGATGCGTGCGCATGGCGTCCATGCGTTCCTGGTTGGGGAGTCCTTCATGCGTGCCCCCGATCCAGGCGAGAAGCTGGCGGAGTTGTTCGGCGAAGATTGACCGAGCGCGCGGAGGCGCTCGACTCGCGCGGGGTCACCAACCAGCGACGGCTGGCTATCGCGTCCCGAAGACGACGATGGTCTTTCCCTTCACGCTGATGTGATTCTGCTCCTCCAAGGCCTTGAGTACCCGCCCGGCCATCTCCCGCGAGCAGCCGACGATACGTCCGATATCCTGACGGGTGATACGGATCTGCATGCCGTCGGGATGCGTCATTGCATCGGGCTGGCGACACAGCTCGAGCAGTGTTCCCGCGATACGGCCCGTAACATCCAGGAACGCGAGGTCACCGACCTTGCGGCTGGTCTGCCGCAGTCGAAGCGACAACTGTTTCCCGATCGCATACAGAACGCCCTTGGCGTGGTCCCGCAACTCGCGGTCGAGCAACTGCTCCAGGCGCTTGTAGCTGATCTCGGCCACCCGGCAACTGGTGCGCGTGCGCACAACGACCGAGCGTGTCTGCTGTGGCGTGAACAGCCCCATCTCGCCGATAAACTCGCCCTTGTTGATGTAGGCCAGGGTCAACTCGCGGCGCTCGTCATCCTCGATCAGTGCGGAGACCGAACCCTCGACAAGGTAATAAAGCGTTTCGGCGGGCTCGCCCGCGCGGATGAATTCCACACGCTTTTCGTACTGTTTCGTATGGCAATAGCTCAAGAACGGGGCAAGCCAATCCGGATCCGGTGTTGGGGCGTAGCTAGACATGATGCGGCAACTCTGATTCCTGTGAGGCTGGTCACGATTCTAGCAACGTCTGTGTACTTGTCGATCCGTGATAGCCTTTTATCGCAAAGAAAACTGCTATCACGGCCGCCAGCGACGACATGGACGGCGGACGCGGCGGCATCGAAAGCAAAGGGGGAGTCGATGAAGGCACGGATCAAATGGATCGAGGGTGTTGCCATGTTGGGCGAGGCCGGCAGCGGTCACGGGGTGGTAATGGACGGCCCGCCGGATTTCGGCGGACGCAACCTCGGCGTGCGGCCGATGGAGATGCTCTTGCTCGGCATGGGCGGCTGCACACAGTTCGACGTGCTGCTGATATTGCGTCGCGCCCGTCAAGACGTTACCGACTGCGTCGTAGAACTCGAGGCGGCGCGCGCCGAGTCGGACCCAAAGGTATTTACCCGTATCCATGCCCACTTCATCGTCACCGGCCGTGACCTGAACCGGCGCCAAGTGGAGCGCGCGATCCAGCTCAGCGCGGAGAAATACTGCTCGGCGTCGATCATGCTCGGGGCGACCGCCGCGATCACGCATGACGTCGAGATCCGCGATGTCTGAGGCGGACGCCTTCGACCAGCTTGCCCGGGACTTCTTCTCGGTCTGGTTCCGCTTCCACCCCGAGGCTGCCCTGCAGGCGGGCCTGGGGGAATCCGGCGCTTTGCTCCCGACACAGTCCGATGACGACCAAGCGGCCTTGGCCGGTTGGCTCGAAAATCTGGTCGTCGCGCTCGAGGAATTCGACTATGCGTCCCTAGACCCGGCTCGGCGCGTCGATCTGGAACTGATGTTCGCGCTGGCGCGGGTGGAGCACCGCGAGCTGCTGGAGCGGGACTGGCGTCACCGAGACCCACTGCGCTTCCTACCGTTGTCGCTGATCCACCGGCTGACGCTGCTGCACCCCGACCATATGCGCGACACCCTGTCGGGCCTTTTTGATGCGGTACCTGCCCATCTCCGCCTCGCCATCACGCAGCTAAAACCAATGGCGGCTTTGGTTCCGCAAGTGCTGGTGCAAGCCGCTATCGAGGCTGCGGATGACGGCCGGCGCTACCTGCGCTCACTGACACGCAGCCGTTGGCTGCGGCACCACTGCCACGGTGCCGGGGAGCTCGAGACGCAAGCGGAGGCCGCTGCCGGGGCGCTCAGACGTTACGCCGCCGCGCTGGGCAGCGAAATCTTACCGTTGGCGACCCGACGCGCGGGCTGCGGTGGCGCGCATTTGCGTTTTTTGCTGCGCCACCACCATTTGCTCGATATCGATCCGATCGCCTGCACGCCGCTGTTGGACGATCTCGCGGAGCAGGGCGAAAACCAAGCCCTGTCCAGGGGATCAGCATTCTCGGATCCGCGACCACAGCCGCGCGCACCACTAGGCGACTTGCTGCGCGCCGAGTGCGATTCCATTGCTGCCCGCCTCAAACGTGAGCTGGGACTCCGGCTCCCGCCATCACCGCTACGGATCGCACGCGGTCCGGTTTGCCCGCGCCCGGGCGAAGAGCGCGTCGATTACGTTCCCGACCTGATCAACGGCGAGGGCGTGATCTATGTGCCCGACCGGGGCAACACGATCGACGCCGCCAGGGGTGTGGGTGTCGACGCGATAGAGACC
>JBATTL010000281.1:0-2698 GCA_049670525.1 Thiohalocapsa sp.
GTTATCGGAGTTATCGACACTCAGCAGTCCGTCAGTAGCATCAACCGCGGCGGCGCTCGTCCCGCCGTCGGGACCGGCCGCGTCGGCAATTTCTATCCGACGGAATCCGCCTAGAGTCTGACCAGACGCGGTACCTTCCGTAAATCCCGACGTCTGGCCTGGTAAGGTTAGCTCGACCGACATCGGGTCGGAGTCAAACTCATCCACGATAACGCTACCAACCGCTTGGCAAGACAGGGCAGCGAGGCCGACGGCGCCGGCCAACATCCTGGCTCTGTAAGGCATCTCGATAGTTCCCTCAGTGGTCAAGAACGGGCGGTTGGATTCATCGGATGACAGACTCTTTTACAAGATCCGGCGTGTCTTCGGGCTCACGAAGTCGCGGACATCCGAACGACGAGTCGCAGCCCCAATGGATGCGAGCCGCGCAAAACCCTTCCGATCTAACTGTAACAAAAACGGTACAGCATGATCGGATCGATGTCTACGGAAAAACGACTGGACCGTGATGCACTGCGCCGAGACAACGCCGACTGGGTCTCATATCACGTCTGGGCGATTGAGATGGCCCGAATTTCCAGACGTCCGGAAGATTGAAAATTGACGGACGCGGCCGTCGGCGCAACCGAGCGGGTCGTCCCCGTGCTATTCCAAACTCGGTCGTTTTGTGAGAATCTCGCGGCGATTTTTGGAGCTTTTGCGGGGGATCCCGATGACGAGACTTGGATGGCATACGTGGAGACGATATTTGCCGGTGTTTGCGCTGCTCTTTGCCGTATCGGGCCAATCCGCGACGCTTGGCGTAAGTGATCGCAGCTATGCATATCGCGAGTGGGTGAACGGTCAGTTGATCAAGAACCTGTCCAGTCCCGAGCCCGACGGGCCATCACAGCCAGCGCGAGACGATCCCCCGGCCATCTCGGCCGACGCCATGGTCGGCATCGACGATTGCCTAGCACCTGCCCCACCCCAGCCACCTGGTTGCAGGACCAGGTCCGAGGTTGTCTCGACCAGCGACTACGTGGTCGAGGCTGACGACGGTGAATCGCCGGGAGACGCGGCCCCGATTTGTGCGCAATGGGATGGTTCCGTTGCCGCAAACACGACCGCGGACGGGGTGGCCGCCGCGGCATCGGGAGGAGGAACGCCGTCGGCGTCGGCGTCCAACGCACCGATTGCGGCAAGCGCAAGTACGACAGATCCCGCGTTCGTACAGATCAACGCCGGGGCCATGCTGCCCATGGGGGAACTGAGCATCGAAACTCCGCCTGACGCCTCGAACACGGAAAGCTTTCGTCTCGATTTGCCAACGAGCGTCGGAGACATCGTGACGACCAGCGTCGCCGTCGCTGTGGCAGCGGCTGTGCCAGTCGGTGGTGATGCGGCCGCCGCCGCATCGGGTCTCATCACATTGTCTTTCGGCCCGTGCTCCGAGCCTCCCGCAATTCCCCCGGCTTGGGCAATTCCGACCCTGTCGCAATGGGCAATCGTGCTGTTGGGTATGCTCCTTGCGGCCGTCGGCTATCTCGGCGTGCGGCGACAATCGCGCGACTAAGGAGCGACTGATATTCGGCCATCCCGGCCGAAAATCAGCACGGCAAGCGCCCGAGATAGACACTCGGAAGATCTTCGCTTACCTAAATTTTTCAGTTATTTTTGGGACGGAGAATGGCGAGCAGTACTCGGCGCATGCTGAAAAACGCTGTCGATCAACGGTTGCCCAGCCGCGTCAATCGATAGTGGCGGAGAGAGAGGGATTCGAACCCTCGATAGGCTGTTAACCTATACACACTTTCCAGGCGTGCTCCTTAAGCCACTCGGACACCTCTCCGGAATCGCGAGCACCCCATGCTGGCTGACCATTGCGGCCGGCCGGACGCCTGCGAGCCGCCAAGAGTAAGCCAAGCGCAGGTTCGATGCAATCTCAAACCATCCGAGAAAACGCAAGAAAGCAAATCGGCAGCGCCGGCGCCTGTTCGGCATCGGAGCAGGCGCCCGGTCTTTACGGGCTGGCGGCGACAGCCGATCCGCACCGTCTCTATGAACGCGCCGTGCAGTGCGCCGAGGCGGAAGTGGATTTCTTCGAACAGCGCTTTCGGATACTGCGCGGTCGGCCCGCCCGACGTCTGCGGGAGGATTTCTGCGGCACCGCCGCGGTCTGCTGCGAGTGGGTCGGCAGGCATCGGCGGAATGAAGCGGTCGGAGTGGATATCAACGCCGATGTGCTCGCCTGGTGCCGAGACAACAACCTCACGCGTCTGGCAGCGAACGCGGCGCGGCGCGTGACTCTTCGGGACGGAGATGTCCTGGCGGCAGCCGAGGACCAACCGGATATCGTTGCCGCAATGAACTTCAGCTATTGGCTGTTTAGAGACCGGAGGCTGCTGCTGCAGTACTTCGAACGCGTGCGTGACGCGCTTGTGGAAGACGGGGTCTTTTTTCTCGATGCCTACGGCGGCTACGATGCCTTTCGCGAAATCATCGAAGAGCGCGAGATCAACGACCAGGAGGGTCGCTTCACCTACGGTTGGGAGCAGGCCAGCTACGATCCCATAACGGGCGAAATGACCCGTCACATCCATTTTGCCTTCCCAGACGGGTCAAGGTTGGAGCGGGCATTCAGCTATACCTGGCGCCTGTGGACGCTGCCGGAGATCCGCGAACTGCTGGCGGAAGCCGGCTTCAACCAGGTGGTTTG
>JBATTL010000282.1:0-15936 GCA_049670525.1 Thiohalocapsa sp.
CGCCCGCAGTAAGGACCATGGTGGGGATCTGGTCTTCATCCAAGGCCACTCCGCCCCGGGGATTTATGCCCGAGCTTTCCTTGAGGGCCGGCTCAGCGAGGA
Organism: Thiohalocapsa sp.; assembly: GCA_049670525.1. GTDB lineage: Bacteria > Pseudomonadota > Gammaproteobacteria > Chromatiales > Chromatiaceae > Thiohalocapsa. The sequence continues at coordinate 103 of JBATTL010000282.1, forward strand.
GCAGCTCTACAACTTCCGCCAAGAGGTGGACGGCAACGGGCTGTCTTCCTATCCCCATCCTTGGCTGATGCCTGGCTTCTGGCAGTTCCCGACCGTATCCATGGGGCTCGGGCCGATCATGGCAATCTACCAGGCCCGATTCATGCACTACCTCAACGATCGCGGTGTCGTGAATACGGAGGGCCGGAAGGTCTGGGCATTCCTTGGTGACGGTGAGATGGACGAGCCGGAGTCCCTTGGCGCCATATCATTGGCCGCGCGCGAGCGACTCGACAATCTCGTGTTCGTGGTCAACTGCAATTTGCAACGATTGGATGGTCCGGTGCGGGGCAACGGCAAGATCATCCAGGAGTTGGAGGCCGTTTTCCGCGGCGCCGGATGGGACGTAATCAAGGTCATCTGGGGCAGCTACTGGGACCCACTGTTGGCCCGCGACAACAACGGACTGTTGCTCAAACGCATGGAAGAGTGTGTGGATGGCGACTACCAAGCCTATAAGGCAAAGGGCGGCGCCTATACACGCAAACACTTCTTCGGCAAATACCCTGAGCTTGCGGAAATGGTGGCGAATCTCACCGATGAGGACATCTGGCGCCTGAACCGCGGTGGCCACGATCCACTCAAGGTTTACGCCGCCTACGCCGCCGCGATGAACGCCAAGGGAAAACCGACGGTGATCCTGGCGAAGACAGTCAAGGGCTATGGAATGGGCATCGCCGGCGAAGGCATGAATATCACCCATTCGCAGAAGAAAATGGCCGAGGCGCACCTGAAGGCCTTCCGCGACCGCTTCAACATCCCGATCTCCGACGATCAGATCGGCGCGGCGCCGTTCTTCAAACCGCCACCGGACAGCGCGGAGATGAAGTACATACACGAATGCCGCGAGGCCCTCGGCGGTCCCCTACCCGCTCGCCGTGACGAGGCTCCCGCGATGACCGTGCCAGGGCTGGATGCCTTCGCGTCTCTGCTGGAATCGAGCGGCGAGCGTGAAATGTCCACCACAATGGCCCTGGTGCGTTTGATGACGCTGGTGCTTCGTGACAAGGCGATCGGCAAGTACGTCGTGCCCATCGTACCGGATGAGGCACGCACCTTCGGTATGGAGGGGATGTTCCGGCAGCTCGGCATCTACTCCAACGTCGGCCAGCTCTACGAACCCGTAGATGCCGACCAGGTGATGTCCTACCGGGAGGAGAAGAAGGGCCAAATCCTTGAGGAAGGTATCAACGAGGCCGGCGCTATGTCGTCGTGGATCGCCGCCGCCACCGCCTATGCCAACCATGGTCAGGCGATGATCCCGTTCTATATCTATTACTCCATGTTCGGGTTTCAGCGTATCGGTGATCTCGCCTGGGCCGCCGGCGACATGCAGGCACGGGGCTTCCTGATCGGCGGAACGGCCGGTCGCACGACTCTGGCCGGAGAGGGGCTCCAACACCAGGATGGTCACAGCCATCTGGTCGCCTCCACAATACCCAACTGCATCAGCTATGACCCTGCATACGCTTACGAATTGGCCGTGATCGTGCAGGACGGTATGCGCCGCATGTACCAGGAGAAGCAAAACTGCTTCTACTACATCACGGTAATGAACGAAAACTACCCGCAGCCGGCCATGCCGGAGGGTGCCGAAGAAGGGATCAAGCGCGGCATCTACCGCGTACGGAGCAGTTCCGCCGACACCGGACCCAAGCCGACGGTCCAATTGCTCGGCAGCGGCACGATTCTGCGCGAGGCGCTTGCCGCCGCCGATCTGCTGGAGCGCGACTTCAATGTCGCAGCGGATGTGTGGAGCGTAACAAGCTTCAATGAGCTACGCCGCGACGGCATCGACGCCGAGCGCTGGAACATGCTCCACCCGGACGAGGAGCCAAGGGTGCCCTACGTCAGCGCACAACTAGCGGGCAGCGAAGGCCCGCTTGTCGCGGCCACGGACTATATCCGCACTTACGCCGATCAAATTCGGCCGTATCTTCCAAGGCGCTATAGCGTGCTCGGGACCGACGGCTTTGGCCGCAGTGATATGCGAAGCCAACTGCGCAAATTCTTCGAGGTAAACCGCTGGTACGTTGTCGTTGCGGCGCTGACCGCGCTAGCAGACGACGGTGCGCTGGACCGTGCCCGGGTGCGCGAGGCGATCGAGAAATACCGCATTGACCCGGACAAGCCGAACCCGGTGACGCAATGAGCGTGCCGCTCTTGGCAACCTTCATTGAATCCCGGACATCGGCTCGGAACTCAGTCTGGCATCAGGCGCAGGAGACCGCGACGTGGCAACCGTAGAAGACGTTCTGCTTCCCGACATCGGCGACTTCACCGATGTCGAGGTCACCGAGATTCTGGTGGCCCCAGGCGATCGCATCGAGGCCGAGCAATCGCTGCTGACCCTGGAGAGCGACAAGGCCAGCATGGAGATTCCGTCGCCCGTCGCCGGGACCCTGGAGTCGCTCCAGGTCTCGGTGGGTGACCGGATCAGCCAGGGGTCTTTGCTTGCCAGGGTAGAGATGGCGGGGGGTGACGCCGAGCCAGTGGGCACCGCCGCTGTTGATCGACGACCGGAAGCTGAGCCTGAGCAAACGCTGCCGCCAGCAACGGACTCGCCAGCCTCCGCGCCGGCGACACCCGCGACCGCCGCTGAGCCGACCGAAATCCAGATTCGTCTGCCGGACATCGGTGAGTTCGCCGATGTCCCCGTTATCGAGGTCCTGGTCGCTCCCGGTGACAGCGTCGACCTGGACCAGTCCATGCTGACGCTCGAGAGCGACAAGGCGACCATGGAGATCCCCTGCCCGTCTTCGGGCAGGGTGCAGTCCGTCGCGGTCAAGGTCGGTGATACGGTGAATCAGGGCGATCCGATCCTGACTTTGCTCGGCACTGCGGGCAACGACGCGCCCGCCGTCGACGATGGCACCACCGCGGAAGAATTAGAATCGCCACAGGCCCCAACCGCAACACCCAAGACCGCCGAGCGCCTCCACGGCGAGGCGGAGCGGCGAAAGGCCCCGGTGTTGCCGCGCCCGGCTGACATCGCTGCCATCGCGCCGGGACACACACCCCACGCGAGTCCAGCGGTTCGCCGGTTTGCGCGTGAACTCGGCGTGGATCTGGCGCAGGTCAAGGGCAGCGGGCGTAAGGATCGCATTCTGAAAGACGACGTACAGGCGTTCGTCAAACAGATGTTGAGCGCTGGTGCGGCCGCGCCGGCCGCCAGCGGATTGCCATTCCAGCTGCCATCGGCGCCCGTGGTGGACTTCGCCAAGTTCGGTGAAGTGGAGACGCAGCCGCTGTCCCGCATCAAGCGCATCAGCGGCGCGCACCTGCACCGCTGTTGGCTGTCCGTCCCCCACGTCACACAGTTCGACGAAGCCGACATCACCGAATTGGAGACCTTCCGAAAAAGTCAGAAGACGGCGGCGGAGAAGGCAGGTGTCAAACTCACGTTCATGCCCTTCCTACTCAAGGCAGTGGCCGGCGCGCTGTCTCAGATGCCCAATTTGCGTTCATCCATGGCGCCGGACGGTGAGAACCGGATCGTCAAGCAATACATCCATATCGGCGTCGCCGTGGACACTTCGAATGGCTTGGTCGTGCCGGTACTGCGCGATGTGGACAAGAAGGGCATACTCGATCTTGCCGGCGAACTGATGACCATCAGCGCCAAAGCCCGAGACGGCAAGCTGCTGCCCGGCGATATGCAGGGCGGCGTCTTCTCGATCTCGAGCCTGGGTGGCATCGGCGGCACCGCGTTCACGCCCATCGTCAACGCTCCGGAGGTCGCCATACTCGGCGTGTCCCGCTCGGAGATGAAGCCGGTATGGAATGGTGACGCATTCATTCCCCGCATGATGCTGCCCTTGTCCTTGTCCTATGATCACCGCGTTGTCGATGGCGCCGAGGGCGCGCGTTTCACGTCGCTTTTGTCAACGCTGTTGACGGATATACGACGCCTACTGCTTTAATCCTGTCGGGACGACCCGAGCCGATGCCGGTATCCTTGGCACCTCGGTTTGCCGGGGCTGGACTGGGTTGGTCTGGCAGGCAGACGCAGATTGCCTCGGCACGGCTCTCTCCAGCGCAGGCCAAAGCTAGCGAGGTGGCGGGGTGTTTCTCAGGAAACGCTGATTGATGGCGCTTCTCGTGCGAGCCATGAATGGCCGGCCATTTTCGGGCACGTAAGCGACGGAAAATAAAGGAAAACAGGAACCGCGTTCTCGGTTGCCCTGCTGATTGTCTGTCAGGATAGCCGATGAATCAGCGCTTTCCCCAGGCGAGCGGCATTGCCTCAAACGACAGAAATAGCAGAGCGGAAGCGAACATGAGCGATAACGCCCCAATCACAGAAATCAGGGCACAGGTCGTGGTGCTTGGTGCCGGACCCGGTGGCTACACCGCCGCCTTTCGGGCGGCTGACCTCGGTCTCCGCGTTGTCCTGATCGAGCGTTATCCCGCATTGGGCGGAGTTTGTCTCAATGTTGGGTGCATCCCATCCAAGGCGCTTCTGCACACCGCGGCGATCATCGAAGAGGCCAAGACCATGGGCGCCATGGGAGTGACCTTCGCGCCGCCAGAGATCGATCTGGATAAGATGCGGGCTGGCAAGGACAAGGTGGTCAAAAAACTCACCGGCGGACTCTCCGCGCTGGCGAAGCAGCGCAAAGTCGAAGTTGTCCAGGGTGTCGGGCGCTTCGAGGCACCAAACCGCATTGGTGTCGATGCCCACGACGGCAAGCTGTCGGTCGCATTCGATCATTGCATCATCGCCTGCGGGTCGAGTCCGGTGAAGATTGCCGGTTTCCCCCACGATGATCCGCGCGTCGTGGATTCCACCGACGCGCTGGAGATCGACGGCATCCCCGAGCGGATGCTGGTCGTCGGCGGCGGCATCATCGGCCTGGAGATGGCCAGCGTCTACAGCGCATTGGGTTCGAAGATCGACGTCGTGGAGTTGCAGAATCAGCTCATGCCGGGTGCCGATCTGGACCTGGTGCGGGCCTTCGAAAAGGTGGTTAAGAAGCGCTACGACAGAATCATGCTGGAAACCAAGGTGGCCAGCATGAACGCGATGTCCGAAGGTATTAAGGTAGTCTTCGACGGCAAACACGCGGGCGAGGCCAGCTACGACAAGGTGCTAGTGGCCGTCGGCCGTCGGCCAAACGGCAAGCTGATCAACGCGGAGGCGGCCGGTGTCAAGGTAGACGAACACGGCTTCATCCCCGTGGATCAACACATGCGCACAAACGTACCCAAGATCTTTGCCATTGGTGACGTGGTCGGTGGACCGATGCTTGCCCACAAGGCCACCCACGAGGGCAAGGTCGCGGCGGAGGTGATCGCCGGCGAGCCAGCCCTGTTCGATCCAATGACCATCCCCTCGGTGGCCTACACCGACCCCGAGGTCGCCTGGATGGGTCTGACAGAGACCGACGCGAAGGCTAAGGGCATCGCCTATGAAAAAGGCGCCTTCCCTTGGGCCGCTAGCGGCCGGGCGCTCGGCATCCACCGCGACGAAGGTCTGACCAAACTGCTGTTCGACCCCGACACCAAACGTATCCTCGGCGCGGGCATCGTCGGTCCCAATGCCGGCGAACTGATCGGCGAGACCGTCCTGGCACTGGAGATGGGCGCAGACATGGAGGACATCGGCATGACCATCCACCCGCACCCGACCTTGAACGAGACCATCTGCTTCGCCGCCGAGATGGCACACGGCTCCATTACCGACCTGATCGCGCCGAAGAAGCGCTGATCGGCGTCGCCGCACAATCGATTCGCTGCCGTCCCTGCCTGACACGAACGGCCTGACACAAACGTCGATGGCAAGGTCAAGACCCCAACCGACCTATCATAGGTGAGTCGGGGCTCGTTTTTGTCGCTGTTAGTCGAGCAAGCCGAGGCACGGGAACCAGACCGTCCGCGGCACTGCAGTCCAGGTTTCCCGTTTGAAGCGGCCCTTTCCCGGTGAATATTTGAAGTCGCACTCTTGGATTGGAAAAACCGGCTTACCCTAAAGATTCGCCAAGAGGCAAGCGAATAAGCGCCCGGCGCCCACCGGCGCGCCAATCGGGATATTCGGACCGGTGCCGTTGGGGAACTTCATTCTGGTACCTTTGCCGCGATTACCCTGGGGAAAGCTGCCTGCCCCGCAGACGGCCTCGCAGTCTTCCGGCCTGCACCTCTTGTCCGCTTTCCGGGTTTTTGCATCGGGATCGAATCGCCCGTAGGCGTTGTATGCCAATCGGTTCGACGACGGTTCGACGACGGGGCAGGAGCACATAATCTGCTCATCGAAGAGATCCTCCGCCCCCGTCATTTGCGACACGCCCTCAAAGCACAAGCCGCCTTCGCACTGGGCGCAGTATCCTGGGCCGCTGCCGGGACAGGTATACACGGCGCCGTCGTCACCCCTATAGACCCCCTTGGCGGGCGACCACGAGAAGGTGCTACCTCGATTCCCTTGGTCGTTGCCGTTCTCCATCACGTTGCAGACATTGCTACCGCGCGGAAACTCCGGGTTTTGTCTGATTGTGAGGGACAGCGAGATGCTGTCGTCCCAGTCGTCCGCCGGTTCACCGACGGCGACGGCATCCTCCGGAAGCTTCTCGCAGGAGCAGTAAAGCACGCCGTTGAAAGACCAGCACCGGCCCGGAAAGCATAGGGCGTATTTCTGATCAGGAATTATCTTGAATGGCCCTGCCGATACGCAGTTGTCGGACTCCGTCGGCACCAGACCCAAACCGAAATAGGAGGGCAGTTGCTCTGCACCTACCGCCGAATAGGTCAACAACCCAAGTACAGCGAAGATCGCTTTTCTTGACAGCGGACCTGGTTGGTCGAATGCGCATCGCTGCACCTCCATTAGTCGTCCCGCATCGGAAACGGGGTGTCGGGAACCTGCATGCCTAATCTCCTTCAAGCGGCATACGAACCTCCCGGTCCAAGCCATCATGAGGCAGGCAGGTGCGGTTGGACTTCCTATCTCTCGATGCCCAGTGGTGCTCGCATCAAGCATTGCGTCCGGTGAGGACTCAAGATAGGACCGGATGACCGGATGACCGGATGAAAGGACTTTGAGTATTGACCGCGCTGCCGCGACTTCGATAGCGAAGACACACTGGGAAAGGCGCGCTCAAAGGGATAGGAGGCGGCGTGCAACTTCACCGCGGCAGGCGAAGTCACGGCCGACGACTATTGCTGAGGCGTTCAACAATACGACCGCATCTGGCCGACCAGCACACCCTGAATCTGCACCTCGTGCGGCGCGTATTCCATCGCCCGCATTGCACTGTTCTCCGGGCACAGGAGCACACGACCGGGTTCCTGGATGATCCGCTTCAGGGTTACCTCCTCGCCGTGGATCAGAGCGACAACGACCTCGCCGTTTCGGGCATGGTCACGCTGCTCGATGACGACATAGTCCCCGTCCAGGATACCGGCCTCGCACATTGAGTCACCCGATACCTGCAGAACGTAACAGGGTCTTGCCGTCCGCAGTTGCGAGGGCACTTGGATCTGCGAGGCCTGCGCGATCGCCTCGATCGGCTGGCCGGCGGCAATCCTGCCTAGAAGAGGCAAGCCCCCCGCGGGCGATTGAGTAGGCACCAGGCGTATTCCTCGGTGCCGGTGATCCATGGGTTCGACGTACCCCGCCTCTACGAGCGCCCGAACGTGCTTGTGCAATGATCCGCGCGAACGCACGCCAAGCCGTCCACAGAGCTCTTCGAGCGTTGGGGGACGCTGTTCCATAACTGCCTCGTGTCGAAGCAAATCCAGGATCTCCTCTTGCCGTCTGGTCAGACTCATCTTTGATGTTCCCTATGCCTTGTCTTCGATTATGCTATGTTCGTGGAGAACAAAGCGAGAACTTCGGGAAACGCTGATTCATCGAGTTTCCCGTCCAGGCCATGGATTGCCGGGCGTTTTCAAGCACCCAAGCGCTTGAAGATGAAGGAAGCCAGAAACCGCGCCGTTTTCGGATCGGGGCGGGTTTCGTCTGATTTTTTGGCTAGGACGGCCAACAAATCAGCATCTCCCTTGGTCGCGCTATCGCAGCGCCAAACGAACGCAATGGGGAAACCGACGTGCAGAACATCGCCTATCTCTCACCCAAACGCCGCCACGCCACTTGGGATCCAGCGCTGGAACCGCTTGATATCAGTGTTGCGCCGGGCATCGAGATTCCGTTGCTGGGCTATGTGACCGCCGGACAGCCCATCGAGATACCGGAGGACCGGGAAACGGTCTCCATCCCGCGCCACATGATGCGTAAGAACGCATACGCGCTGCGCGTTCGTGGACATTCGATGATCGACGATCACATTCAGGACGGAGACATCATCATCGTCGAGAAACGGGAAACCGCTGAGAATGGGCAATCGGTGGTCGCGATGATTAACGGAGAGCGGGTGACGCTAAAACGCTTTTTTGTCGAGGCCAACGGAATTCGCCTGCAACCGGCAAATCCGACCATGGAGCCCATCTACCTGCGGCACGAGGAGTTGCAGATCCTTGGAATCGTCGCAGGTGTGATTCGGCAAACCTGACGTTAGGCGGTTGCCGGAAATCCGCGTAACCGCAGACGCCGGATTGGGGATCGCCGTCGAGTATGAGCGGCGGGATCATGGCCGGGCTCCCTGGCCGCTGCAGTGACACGCACGGGTCGTGAAGACAGTCAGCTGGATTGCGATTTGACCGAGTTCGGCTTGTGACCGATGATCCCGAAACCGCGTTTACCGCGCCGCGGCAGATTCCAGCGAGATAAGGCTTCCCCCGCTTTCTCGCATTCCGACGCTCATGGAGGGCTCTCAACGGCCACCAGACGGTCAGGGTCCTCTGGCGATGACCGGCCAACCTACGCGAACGGGCTCGTTCGTGATGAGATCCCTAAACGCCGCCGCACCCGGATCGAGTTCGGGCGCAATACCCGGACGCTTGCACTCAAACCAGTGGGAAATAGGTATTCTCCACCCAGATACCCAACCAGGCATGGCATTAAGTTCCTCTATACTCCGATAAGTCGGTGCATGGATAATGTCCAATCTCGGCTGGCGTGGCGGAGCGTCGAAGCGGACAACGCGACCGCCGGCCAAGAGGTCGAAATGTCGGGACCGAAGATCGACCGGACCGACGGGCTCCGTTTGGCCCACTGGACTGGCCACGAATGGCCGGGTACCGTGGTCGTCAGGACGAACTGAGAGTCCATCAACGAGTCTACAATGCCATAGCGGCTATTCGAGGACGACCGGCTTCAGGCTTCGCCCGGGTCAGCATCACAGTTCCAGCTCCGGGCCGACTTGGCCGGGTTTCGAGGACGCCAGGTTCATCTGTGTCGATACCCGAGCATCGACGCACCGACCGTCAAGTGACCGGAAGACGTCACTGCCAGAAGCTGAGAACAAGCGAGAGGCGCGGCAAAACGAACCGCGCCCTGATCACCGGAGGAGAGTAATGGGCAATTTCCACATGTCCGCGGACCACGGCAGCCTGGTGTTGACGGCTTTGCGCGGCGAACGGCCGATTGCTGATATCGACCCCTGCGTACTCGCTTCTTGGCATCGGTGCAGCGACGATTATCATCTGGACCCGACAAAGTTCGGCGAGCTTGAAATCATCGACAAGGACCTGCTGCTCGAGCGCCGCGAACGCTGTTGCGACCTAGTCGAAATCGCCAAGAGCGAGATGACCAACCTGTACCAGCAGGTGGCGGGCTCGGGCTATTCAATCCTGCTTTCGGACGCCGAGGGCGTGGTCCTCAATTATGTGGGCGATCCGCTATTCACGACCGCGGCGGCAAGCACCGGCATGCAGACTGGCGCGATTTGGGCCGAACGCTCCCAGGGTACCAATGGCATCGGCACCTGTCTGGAGGAGAAGCGTCCTCTCGTCATCCATAAGAACGAGCATTTTTTCACCAAAAACACGGGCCTGACCTGTTCGGCGGCGCCAATATTTGATCCCACCGGCAAACTTGTCGCTGTGCTCGACGCATCGAGCGAATCCCAGCTTGGCCAGCAGCACACGATGGTGCTGGTGAACATGTCGACCCAGTTGATCGAAAACCGCTTGTTCACCTGCCGCATGCGCGACCACTACATCCTGCGTTTCCATAGCCGTTCCGAGTTCGTCGGCACGCTTGGCGAGGGAGCGATCGCTTTCGACCCGGCGGGCAAGATCCGCGCCGCCAATCGCAGCGCACTGTTTCAACTTGGTCTGACCTCGGTCGACGCGATCGCGGGGACCACCATCGAGGCGCTGTTCAGCCTGCAGATGGATGAGGCATTCGCACTCGCAATGGGCCATCCGGCGCAACCGCAACCGTTGCGCGATACGGAGCGCGGCAAGCGGTTTTTTGCATTGTTCCAGCCGCCACTGACCGCGGTGAACGGCACCTCAATCAAGTTGTCGGGCAAACCGCGACCCGATCAGTGTCCGAACACCAACGGAATCACGTTGCGATCGCTTGAGTTCGGCGACACGCGCATGCAGCGCAATGCCGAGCGGGCATCGAAGCTGATGGAGAAAAACCTGCCATTCGTCATTCTCGGCGAGACAGGCACCGGAAAGGACGTTTTCGCCAAGGCGGTCCATCACGCAGGCCCGCGACGAGACAAGCCTTTTATCGCGGTTAATTGCGCCTCCATCCCGGAGAGCCTGATCGAGAGCGAATTGTTCGGCTACCGTCCGGGGGCATTCACCGGTGCTAGCCGCGAGGGTAGCCGCGGCAAGATCGTACAGGCAGACGGCGGAACGCTGTTCCTGGACGAGATCGGGGACATGCCGATTCAGTTGCAAGCCCGCTTGCTGCGGGTCCTCGAAGAACGGGAGGTCATACCCCTCGGCGGCGAGACGCCGGTCAAGGTTGATGTGCATTTGATCAGTGCCACCCATCAGGACCTGGCCCAGAAAGTCGAGGAAGGGAGCTTTCGTCAGGATCTGTACTACCGACTGCATGGCATCAGCCTGACCATGCCCCCGCTGCGTGATCGTGAAGACCGGTTGGAACTGGTCCAACACCTGATCGCGCGCGAGGCTGGCGGCCCCGACCGCGTCGATATCGAACCCGACGCGCTGGAGACACTGGTCGAATACGAATGGCCCGGCAATATCCGCCAACTCCGCAACGTGCTCCGCATGCTCATCGGCCTGTGCGAAAACAGCCACATACGCATGCACGATCTGCCGGAGGAGATGTTTCTCGCCAAGGGTGATGGCGTAACGGGACAGCCACGTCCCAGCGACCCTCTTGGTGTTGCGGAGCGCGACGCCATACTGCGCGAACTCGAAGCAGCGCATTGGAACGTGACTCGGGTCGCGACAAAGCTCTCCTTGAGTCGCAATACCCTGTATCGCAAAATGAAACGCTACGGCATCAAACCGTCACGCTAGCATGAGTGAATTCGCCGTACGTGTTCACCCTGGGGAACTGCACTTCAACGCCGCCCACTTCATCACCTATAACGGTCTGTGCGAGAATCTGCACGGTCACAACTTTCACGTCAAACTCGAGGCCCGCGGCAGCAACACAGGTGATGCGTTTGTCATTGATTTCGTCCTGCTGAATCGTCTGGCTGCGGATATCTGCCGAGAACTGCATGACGGCGTTCTGTTACCCGGTGCCAGCCGGGAAGTCGAGATCGCCCAGCAGAACGAGGTTGTAACGGCCAGCAGTTACGGCAAGCGGTTCACCGTTCCCGCCGAGAGCGCGATTATTCTTCCCCTCCCGAACACGACCGCCGAGATGCTGGCGCTCCACGTCAGCAACCGAATCGTGGATAAACTCAACTCACATCAAGCGCTGGGCAATCTGCGCTCGCTTGAAGTAGCCGTCGAAGAGGCCGATAACCAGTGGGGCATTCACCTACAGGATTTCGGCGGTGACCTCTGATAGCACCCGCATCTGATAGCACCCGCATCGCGTGGGCATTTACCGGCTCCGGGCACTACGTGAAGGATTGCCTGGCATTGGCCGAAGCACTCCCATCGGTGGACCTGTTCCTGAGCCGGGCGGCGACGGAGGTACTTCAGGTCTACGGATTTCCCATCCGCAGCCTTAAGGAACGTTTCAAGCTGTTTCGGGACACAGCCGCGAGCGCACCCCCGGTGGGGCTGCTGTACAAGGGCCATTACGACCTCGTCGTGTTCGCACCGGCAACGTCCAACACCGTCGCCAAGATGGTCTACGGCATTTCCGATACGCTGGTGACCAACATCTACGCCCAGGCCGGTAAGTGCCGGATACCGAGCATCGTTTTCGCATGCGATGCCGCGCCCGAGATGGAAACGGAGGCGCCGGGGGGCATGGTCAAAGTCTATCCGCGCGCCATCGATCTCGAGAACACCGAGCGTCTCGGCAGCTTTGAGCATACGCGCGTGGTGCTGGACCTGGCGGATCTAAATCGGGCCCTCGAACCCTTCATCTGACTCTGCCAACACTCTGCCCAAACGCTTGCACGGCGGATTGGCGAGGCCATTGGTGCTGCGCGATTGACGCCACACCACGTATTGCTACGTATTGGAAGGTCCTCCCTGGCGCCGTAGAGTTTCGCCTGGCTCAAAGAAAAACGGGAGGCATCATCGATGAGAGAATTGATCGTGAATCTGCGTTACTCCTTTACACCGTTAATGATTTTTCTCGCCATGGTCGGCGTTGTCCTCGGCGGCACCTAGGTCTGGCTCGGTGTTGCGATGTTCGTCGCCGCGATCATCGCGCACTGGATTACGAGCCTGGCCCCGGTTCACGCCGGCCCCGCTGGCACCGATCGGGACGGTGAGCTGAACGGTATTGCCTGGCTGCTTAACGCCATGATGTACGCACAGTTGCCGGTTTTCATCCTCTTGCAACTCGCCCTCGCCTGGCGCGTCTACGAGTATGTGACTGGTGTGCCGCTCGGCAGCTATCAGGTGCTCGGTTCGGTGGAACTACTCGGCTTTGCGACGCCCGCCTTGGCGGTCCAGACCGGGATCACGGGCTTGCAGCTGATCGGCGCCACAATTAGCGCCGGCATCTATATGGGCCTCGGCATCATGTTCGGCCACGAACACGCCCATACCAAGGGCCCGACCTTCGTTCTCTCGCGCTGGATGATGGGACTGAGCGGTATCGCCCATTTCTGCTACGCCCATGTCTACAACCACCATCTGGAGCTGGCCCACGAGGATGATCCGGCTACCTGCCCTCGGGGCCGTAATATCTACCTGCATTACCTGCTTTCACACTTCGGCCAGTCCCGCTTCCTGTTCCTGATGGAAAAGCAGCGCCTCTCCCGTCGCCGCAAGCCTTTCCTGACCTACGAGAACCGCTGGATTCGCGGCTACATGATGGCCTTGCCGACGGTGTTCCTATTCTGGTGGGCTGGCGGTTGGACCGGTCTCGCCGTCATGGCGGCAATGTGGATCATCTCCGGCTTTGAGCTCGAAGTGCTGAACTTCTTAGAGCAGTATGGCTTGATCCGCGAAAAGGGTCAGCTCATCGAGTATCGCCATTCCTGGGATGTCGGCAGTTCCCCGGTCACACAGTTCGGTTTTATCGAGATCGGCCGTCAGGGCGATCATCACGATCGTGGCGAAACCCATTTCTGGGAGCTGGAAGAGGTCGGCTCACCGGACACGGGACTCGGCTACTACGCCATGTTCTCGCTGCTCTTGGTACCGCCGATGTTCGAGAACTTCATCAAGCCGCACCTGGCCAAGTGGGATGCGGAGATGGCTTCCGAGGGCGAGCGTCGTATCGCCCAGCGCATGAATGCAAAGGCCGGATGGACCGACATGGATCAGTTGGCCACCGCCACCTGATCGCGCTCAGAACAGGCCACTCGTGTGCGATGCCTTCTGCCACGACATCGCACGCGCCCGACAACAATCACCAACAAGATACCCGTCATGGTCTCATTCAAAGCCTTTTCGGCGGTGCTCGCGTTCACCGCAGTCTGCGTCTACGGCCTCATTCTGCTTGGGGTCGGTGAGCATCATCAGAACCCGGTCCGGGCGCTCGGCACTTCCCTTGCGCTCCTGAGCATAATGGTCATCGATGTCTGGATGTTTTTCGCCATCGCAAAAGACGAACCGTTCCGCTGGGAGTGACCCTGCGAGCGGCTCTCGACCTGGGACTACCTTAGGGCCTCCCTGCCCCGCTGGGGCAGGCGCCCTACTGGAGCCCACCCGGCGGTGCGACAGGATCAATCAATGCGCGACCGAAACCTTAGAAGCCGCGCCGACAGGGGAGACAGAATCATGGGCCTATTCGGCAAGAGCAAGAAAAAGCAGGAATCCAGGCTGCAAATGCGTGGCTATCCGGGTGACGCGGGGACGAACAAATGCCTTCTGATGGCTGCCGAGCGCGGCGTACAAATTGAAACGTTGCTTGTGGATCTCGGTGAGCGCGCTTGCGACCAGCCCGAGTATAGGGCCTTTTCGCCTTTTGGCAAGGTACCCTGCCTACGCGACGGCGATTTCGTTACAAGCGGCGCGCCGGCGGTGCTGGCCTACTTGGACATCAAGGGCAAGGGCAATTCCCTGAATCCAAAGAAGGCGTCCATGCTCGGAGAGCAGAACTACTGGGTTGATGTTGGACAACGCCTGGTGGAGCCGGCGGTTAACCGGCTGGTGGCGACACTGGTGCCTGGCGGCCCGCCCGCCTCGCCGCAGAGCCTCGAATCCAACCGGGGAGCGATCCTGGAAACGCTGTCAAAGTTGAACGCAGCAATGGCCGACGACAGGCAGTTGATCGTCGGTCCATACTCCTTCGCCGATGTCCATTGGACCGCCTACCTTCACCTTTGCGTGCTGGCCGGGGAGCAGGCCGTCATAGAACCCTCCGCGGCCATCGCCGCCTGGTTCGAACGGTGGACATTGCACGATCCGACGCCGGCCCCCTGGTGCAGCGTTTCGTCGACGAGAGCATCCTTAAGCCGCTGGAGAATGCGGCCTGCCGTGCCGACCCAGATGCCGTCGATTCGGCACGGGTCGCGCTGGCGCCGATTTTGGACGCCCTCGACGTACAACTCGCTGGCAAGGCATACATCGTCGGCGACTACTGCTACGCCGACGTGCACTGGACCGCCTAACTACATCTGCTCTGGGTTGTCGGCGAAGACGCACTGCTGCGGGAGCGGCCGAATCTATACGGCTGGTTCCAACGCATCCAGTCGCGCAAGAGCTTCTCAGGACAAGACCTGGTCGCCTATGATCTCCAGCCTTCGCTGGAGGACATCCGCGCCAAGCGGCTCAGCGACATTGTGATCACCGACTACTGAGAAAGAAAACAGGTCGAAGCATGCGGGACACCAACGGCGAACTCCGAACGATCATGCAGGACCACGACCTCGGAATCACGGACATCGCGCGTCAACTGAACGTTGCGGAAGCGACTGTCCTCGCATGGACGATGGCAAATACATCAAGCGCCGAAATCATGCCCGAATCCGAACTGCGGCCCCTCCAGTACGCGCTGATGACTGATAACAAGCGCTATCACCTGTTTTGACTTCGCCTAAAGGCCCCACGCAGGCGGCACTGAACCTTCTAGTCCGCTTCCCGGTCGCGGGTATAGACGCGAATCTACGCTCTATCCCTACTCCTCATCCAGGCTAGTGTTGCTCACGCAGCATCTGGGCGCCTGAGAATTCAGCGGCGCAACGACCCGTAGACCGATCTCCGACGGTTATTCCGCACCAAAGCAACCGGTACATGCAGTACCATTTGCTTTTCTTCAACTTGACGTGGCCATGTGAACGCGACGCGATTTTCGGACTGCCTGGTTTGGCTCTCGAATCCGAGCGTCCGGTGCGCGGACAGGCAGCATCGCAGTTTGCTCCCGACAATCGGATGAGAGTGAGC
>JBATTL010000283.1:0-8020 GCA_049670525.1 Thiohalocapsa sp.
CCCCCAGCGCGTCGACCAGCCCCAGACTTAGGATGCAATAGACTCCTGCGCCAGCGAGCACCAGCCCGACGCTGCGACCGTTGCCGCCGCGGTCGGCCCACACTCCCCCGATCCAGTTGCCCAGCGACAGCCCGGCGAGAATAACGCCGATGACGGAGGTCCAGGTGTATAGCGAGACCCCGACGTAGGGTGCAATGAGCCGTCCGGCCACGATCTCCAGCACCAAGAGCAGCGCCGAACTTAAAAATACCGTAACTGCATAGCCGGCCAAGACGCCCCGTCGCGGCGGCGAAAGTGAATTGGTCGAAGGATGCGGGGCTGCGCTGTCGGACATCGGAGTCAATCATTGGTTGGAGCGAGTTCCGCAGCATGACAGTGTCGATGCTCCGGGGCAAAGCGCCGCACTTGTCGATTCCACCGCGCATGCACTAGGTGCCAGGGTTGCCGCCAATGGTGCGGAGCCTGCTACTCACTTCCAATACCGTCAGCGGGATCTGTGGTCGAGCTCGCTTTTCATGTCGCGTTGTTGCGTGTCAATCGATGTCGATCGACGTCCCCGCTAGATCCGGCCCGCCATCCATTGGCATCACGCCGAAAACGATGCTGGCTATGCTCGTGGAACTCACGCCCCTGCCAGCGCCAGTGCGCGACGCGCAAGGCCTCCCGGTGACCTTCGATCAGGTTAAAGCCATTGTCCTCGCCGACCAGCCGATTCGAAACGCCGGTGGCGGCATGCACCACGAGGACACCGCGGACGATGCCGGCGTATCCGAGATGCACATGCCCGCCCAAGGCGAGGTCGAGGCCCGCTCGCGCGAGACACTTTAAGGCCGGTTCGCCGCCTGCAACCAGTCCTCGGCTTGTGGCCGCCGGGGTGAGCAAAAACGGATGATGCGCCACCAGGATTCGCAGCCGGTCCTGGGGCGCTCGCTGCAAGCGCGCGGCAAGTCGTTGGATTTGCGCTGGCCGTAGCCGGCCACGGGACCAATCCAGATAGGGTCCCCAGGTCCGCACGCTGTTCGCGCCCAGGGCAATGTAGTCGTTCTGTTCGACCGTGGGTTCGAGGCCTTCGCTAAAATGTCTGTGCCATCCTCGCCAAGGGTCCCGAAAACGTCGGGGCGTTACACCGGGGATATCGTGGTTGCCGGGTACGACCAGAACGGGCTGTGGCAGCCGTTCCAGAAAATCGGCGGCGGCAGACAACTCGTGATGACGGGCGCGTTGGGTGAGGTCGCCGCTGATCGCCACCAAATCCGGATTCAATGCGTGTAGTTGCTGCGCCAATGCGGCAACCAACAAAGGCTGCTCGCGGCCGAAATGGAGATCGGAAAGGTGCGCGATACGTACCCGCGTCGCGGGATCTTGTCCAGACGAATCCTGTGCGTTTCCTGCCTGGCTCATTGCTACTCCTTGTTACTCCTTGCTACTCCCGGGTGGCGCCGGCAGGCACGAGAACCGGTAGCGCTTCGGGCAGCACGTCGTAGTGCAGCGGTGTTCGCAGTCTGCAAGGCTCGCCGTCGTTGAGCACGGTGGTCCGGCGCGGTTTTCGCGTGTCCACGGTGACGCGGTTGGAAATGCGAACGAAAACTCCTGGTTCGTCCGCCCATGTGCCGGCCATCAGACTCAACGCGATACGCGGCAGGTCGTGCAGCGGACCCTCCTCGACGCCATAGATGCCGAGCATGCCGCTGTTAAGACTTGTACGCGCGGGAAAGAGACCGGGCTTCGGGAGTATCGCGTTGTTGGAAATCACCATCGCGCGGGTCCTCACCGAGAGTTGGTGGTCGTCGAACGCGAGCGTTACGCGACGAAACGGATAGCGCTTCAACAACCAATAGCCTTTGCGCAGCATGCCCGGCAGCATCCGCCAGGTCCCCAGACCCCGCGCCGCCTCCCTGGCCTTGGCCAATTCCGTCGTCATGCCCAGCATGGATGCGCAAAGAAACGGGTGGCCGTTCACGCGACCGACATCGATGTAACGAATTTCCGCCCGGGTTGGGTCTTGGAGCAGGGCGTCTGCTGCCTGCTCCGGTTGCAGCGGCAGGCCAAGATCTCGGGCGAGCAGATTGGCGGTGCCGAGCGGTATAATGCCGATCGGAATGTCTTGTCCCAGCAGGACTCGGGCAACGGCTAGAACCGTCCCGTCGCCGCCCAGAACGTAGACGCGATCCAGGCCGTTGGCTAGTAAGAGCGAGAGGTTGCGTTGCCAATCACTCGCTTCCGGGCCGTCTCGCGACAGTGTGAGGATCTCGGCATTGACGCGGCTGCGCGCAAGGTCCGCTGCTAGCGTCCGAGACAAGGCATCGGCCTGTCCGGATGCCTGGCCCGAGTTGCGGTTGACGAAAATGGCGGTCGTTGACGCTGAAACTGAGGGCATGGGTGGCGATCGGCGCGCCGTACTTTTTGGGTTTGTTTCGGATCTGTGCACGATAAAGCGCGATATCGACAAAGCGCGATATCGACGTCCATTGGACGAGGTTATGCGTCCGGTCGGCTGAAAAACATCATGGTGGGATTCGGGGGCTTGTAACCTTTAGGAGTCGGCGCCTAGGCGCCTGCACAGGATGGGCGAAGCAAGCCGAAGAGTTCGCTATTGAGGAGTTCGTATTGGGTATCGAAGTTACCGGAATCTTAGGCCTGCTTCATCTGGTCCTGACCGTTTACGCAATCGTCAAGATTTTTCAGAGTGATGCCGGCACCGGCTCTAAAGTGATCTGGACCGTCTTGATCCTGCTGTTGCCGGTTCTAGGCCTGATTCTGTGGCTCTTGTTCGGGCCGAAGGGTTAAGGGTTGCTTGTCTTTACGGCGGATGCGCGCCGCAGGTCGGCAAAGAGCAGACGCGGGTCGGATCCCCTCCGACCTGCGCGTGCACGTGGGCCAGACGTCAGTACATATGCTGGCCGCCGTTTATCGAGAACGTCGAGCCGGTGATGAAACTGGCGTCATCCGCCGCTAGAAAGACCACGACGCGGGCGATGTCCTCGGGATGCCCGAGTCGACCCACGGGGATACGCCGGATGATCTTTTCCAGCACCGCTGGCGGCACCGCTCGAACCATTTCGGTGTCGACATAGCCCGGTGCGATGGCATTGACCGTGATGCCCTTGGAGGCACCTTCCTGGGCTAGGGCCTTGGTGAAACCATGGATGCCGGACTTCGCCGCAGCGTAGTTCACCTGGCCATACTGCCCGGCCTGCCCATTGACTGAACCGATGTTGATGATGCGCCCGAAACTGCGCTCACGCATGCCTTCCAGCACAGCGTGGGCGCAGCTGAAACAGGAACTCAGGTTGGTTTCGATGACCTTGTGCCACTCCGCGTATGACATCTTGTGCATCGTGCCGTCGCGGGTGATTCCGGCGTTGTTCACCAGAATCTCGACCGGCCCCAGATCCTTCTCGACCTGCGCAATGCCCGCCGCAACCGCGTCGTAATCTCCGACGTCGAACTTGTAAGCTGGAATTCCGGTGCGATCGGTGAACTCCTTCGCGGCGGCGTCGTTACCGCCGTAATTGGCGGCAACCTTGTAACCGGCGGCCTTTAATGCCTCACAGATCGCCGCGCCGATGCCGCGGGTGCCGCCGGTGACCAATGCTGTTCTCGACATAGTGTTTCTCTCTTCGGTTGATGGATGAAGCCGGCGCGGTCCAGATCCGCGCTCTCTCAGGTAAGTGCTACCTTGTTCAGCACTTCCCATGCGGGGCAGTACGCCCCGCCGTTTTTAACGGCGATAAGCCGTTGAAAAGGAGGAAATCGGGAAATCGCGAAATTTCAATTCCGAGCTGAATGATCCCATGGATCGGGAAAATCGGCATCTCCCGGTTGCCGCTAATCTTACCTCAGCCCGTCGTGGCCTGCGCTCAAGCCGCACATTCCGGAACGCCGGGACAACCGGCCTGTTGCAACCAGGTTGGTGTTGCGGGAATTTTTGTAGAATATAGACAGCAGGCCGGATCCCGAGCCTGGACAACAATATCCGGCCGCGGGATTTGCGGCACATCAATCGGAACGGGTCGGGCGCATCGCTCGAATGCCGAAGGGGAGGACCAAAACGATGTTGTCTCGAGATCGCTTTACCGCCATTGTCACGACGCTGGTCGTCTGGAGTCTGGCAGGCGCGTTGTTTGGCGGGCTGTTCATCGGCCTCTATCAGGTGCTCTTGGTATTGGGGCTGACAGGGTGGCAGCCAGTCCTCGTCGGCTCAGTGGCCGCGGCCATGACAACCGCCGCCTTTTACAGTGCGATGCCGGTTGCTCTTGTGGGGGCGACCGCGGGGGTCCTCGCATCCATCGGCTATCTGATCGTTTCCGGTCATCGGGTTGAACTGCCCCTGATCACCGGGACGGCCGCCGCCGCGGGTTTGGTGGCTGGGTCCTTCTTTAGCTGGATGGTTCGCCGCAATGCGCGCCCGCTTGCGGAAACACTGACGGGGCTGTTGGCGGGTCTCGGCGCTGGGGTGATCCTGTCTGTCGTGCTGTTCGCTTATCCGGAACCGGTAGGGCCCCTGGTGATGGCGGCAGGCATTGTCGCCTTAGTGGGAGCGCTGTTCCAGCTCAATGAGCACTGGATCTTGCAGCGTTGCCATGGCTGGTTGCCCGCTGGACTTGCGGCGCCCCTGGTGGCGGCGCTGATCGCGGGTGTCGTGGGTGCCAGCATCTGGATCTTGGGTGGGACCACGGCTGCCGCGCTGGACCTTGAGACAAAGGGCGCTATCGAGCAGGTGCTGCATGACGTGCCCTCCGGTTTCCTGGGCGGAATGCTCGGTGGCGCGGTGACCGGGATGATCCTGGAACTGATGGGGTTCCGGATCGAAGATCACGAAACTGTCTGATCCTTTGCTGATTGTCGCCTAGAACGGCACAGGTCGCTGTCCAGATCGGGGAAGGGTTCGTCAATCAGCGTACCCCTAGTCGGTCAGTGCAATCCTCAGGCGATGGCAGGTCAGGCTGGGATTCAACCCGCACCCAAAGGGTGCGGATTGCATTCGGTGGTGCTTACTTGTAAGCGCCAACGCCGCAGAAGAAGCCCTTATCGTTGGTCATGACATAGCTGGTCTTTGCCTTCACTTCGTCGCTGCCAGGATAGGGCCAGTTGTAGTCCACCCAGCCTTCACCAGGATCCTGGGCAACCTTGATCATGTCCTGGAACAGCAGATCACCATACTTATCGAAGTCGTGCAGGTTCTTGCCGACCAGTTCCGGCTTCACCGCGTGGGACAGCATGACGCCGTCCATGTCCATGCAGAAGACATAGAGATCCTTGTCCTTAAAACCGCCGTCGTCGGCGGCGAAGGCGGCGAATGCCGCCTCCTGATCCATCTCGTTGACGGCCGCCTGGGCCTTCGCAGACATCGCCTTCGCTTCGTCCGGAGTGGCCATGTCGTTCGCGAGGGCGGAGCCGGCGAAGGCGAGGGCGGCCGCGGCAATGATCATCTTTTTCATGTTCTGAATCCTCTGACAGGGTGTGGTAGGGACGCAGACGTTATCGCAACGAGGCGCTCCGGTCTACCGACGGTGCAGCGCAGACTTTCCATGTATCTCGGTCCCGCGCCTGTCTGTCCGGTTTCGCGTCAAGAATGCCCCATGTTGGTGCGCAGTGCCGCTTCCCGGTGCGGTAAGGGCCACATGGCACTTCAGCCCGGATGCCGCCAGGACCTGGGTCGGGCCTCTGCGATCGATGCCTTGCGACCATCGACGACTGAAATAGAGAGGGATTCTAGACGTTGGGGTAGGGTTCCCTGAGCGCTGGCATGGTTCGTGCTAAATCTGCACCGGTTTAGAACAACGGGAGACCAATATGGAGCAACTGCAGTCCGGTGCTGACGTACTATTCATTCTGATCGGGGCCATCATGGTGCTGGCCATGCATGCCGGTTTCGCCTTCCTTGAGGTAGGCACCGTGCGGGCCAAGAATCAGGTCAACGCGCTATCGAAAATACTGAGCGATTTCGCGGTATCAACCATCGCCTACTTCTTTGTCGGCTACAGCGTTGCCTATGGCATCGACTTTTTCAGCGGCGCCAACGTCCTGCAGGAGAAGAATGGCTACGAGCTGGTCAAGTTCTTCTTCCTATTGACCTTCGCGGCGGCAATCCCCGCGATTATCTCCGGCGGCATCGCCGAGCGGGCGAAGTTCTACCCGCAATTGTTCGCTTCGATGGTACTCGTGGGTCTGGTCTATCCGTTCTTCGAGGGCATGACCTGGAACGGCAATTTCGGCATGCAGTCGTTGATCTCGTCGCAGTTCGGGGCGGAGTTTCATGACTTCGCGGGCTCCATCGTGGTGCATGGGATGGGCGGCTGGATCGCGCTGGCCGCCGTATTGCTGCTAGGCCCACGCGCCGGCCGTTACCGCAAGGACGGTGGTATTACCGCGCATCCGCCGTCGTCAATTCCGTTTCTTTCTCTCGGCGCCTGGACCCTGACGGTTGGCTGGTTCGGCTTCAATGTGATGTCCGCGCAGACCATCGACGCGGTCAGCGGCCTGGTCGCGGTGAACTCCCTGATGGCCATGGTGGGCGGTATCCTGGCCGCGCTGGTGGCCGGCAAGAACGACCCGGGCTTCCTGCACAATGGACCGCTCGCGGGACTGGTCGCTGTCTGCGCGGGTTCGGACATCATGCACCCCCTCGGGGCGTTGGTCGTCGGTGGCGTCGCCGGAGCACTGTTCGTCTTCACCTTCACGCTCACGCAGAACAAATGGCGTATCGACGACGTCCTCGGTGTCTGGCCGTTGCACGGGCTCTGTGGGCTTTGGGGTGGCATCGCGGCCGGGATCTTCGGTCTTGAGATACTCGGCGGCACCGGTGGAGTCACCTTCATGGCGCAGCTCGCCGGCAGCCTGATCGGAGTGGCGATCGCGCTCATCGGTGGTTTCGCCGTCTACGGCCTGATCAAGGCCATAATGGGACTGCGCCTGAGCGAAGAAGAGGAATACCAGGGCGCGGACCTCAGCATCCACCGGATAACCGCCGAGCCCGATTACAATCGCGGCGAGGTCTAGTCGGCTCAGGCGTTTGCCAGCGGGGCTTTGGCCCCGCTGATGGTAACGCGACACCGTGCTCACAAGAAAAGGGGCCGGGTTCAACAAACTCATCGGTATAGCTGGCGCTGCCCTTCTTCCGCCTTGGCGTCATCCTCCCTCGGCTTTCGCGGTCTCCCGCGTTTGCGCAGGATCCGGCGTTGCCCGGTCATCATCTCAATCTCCACAAAGAAGCGCTCATTGCCGATCGGTTGGTCCTGTTTAAGCGCCATGCGCAGCGCTTCGAGCGGTGCCTCGGCGAGCGCGCTTCCGAACAAGTCGCGATAAGCAGTCCGTCGGGACAGCTCGTCTCGACCAAGGCTCGAATACAGCGGATGCGGAGCCAGCAGGGCGTTCGACTCGCCGAGCGCGTTCACGCGATAGCTCGACCATGGGTAGTCCGCCGGGTCCGCGCCCATCCCAGAGCGCACCGGTGCGGCCATAGACACGGTTGATGTACTGGACGTAGCGCCGCCCGACGGAGATCAGCACCTGCGGCACCCGCATGGACTCCTGCGGGGTGAGCAACAGGTGCACATGATTCGTCATCAGGACATAGGCATGCAGCCGACAGCGCTCGCGCTCCAACGCTTCGCGCAGCCAGTCCAGGTAGGCGAGTCGATCCTGATCGTCGAAGAAGCAGGCCGCACGGTTGTGCCCCCGTTGAACGATATGCAAAGGGAGGCCGTCAATGTGTATGCGTGCACGTCGGGGCATGAATGAAGCTTAGTAGAAATTGAGCCTGGCCCGAATGGCGCTAACTTAAGCCGATGCATAAAAAAATCAGAGACGTAGCGGCGGTCGACTGAGGGCCGATCTTAGAGAAACGACGCCTTGCGTCATGGGATTCACAGTTTTCGGGGACGTGCGGAAGACTCTTTCGGTAGCGAGCGGTCGCTTAACTTGCTGTTCTATATGGCGGTATGCCCTTAAGTTAGCGCCATTCGGGTCACGGTCTCTCTTTTTGCCTCCTGGAAGCGCTGACACTGTTTCCGGGTCA
>JBATTL010000284.1:0-3623 GCA_049670525.1 Thiohalocapsa sp.
CGCCTCAGGCTGAGCAATCCAGCCACGCGAACGGCGTCGCAGCGCCCCACGACCTGGTGGTCGTGGTCCCTCATCTCGGTGCCGGCGGTGCGCAGCGCGTTGCAAGCCTGCTGGTGAATTACTGGCAACAGCGTGGCTTGCGCCCGGCGGTCATCACGCTCTATCGGCATCAGGATGTCTATCGTCTGGACGCGGACATCGAACGGCGCGACTTCGCCCCCGAAGAAGATTCCGGAGGGGGTTCCGAGGAGAATACCCGGATCGCTGCACTCTATTTTCGATTGGAAACCGATCTGATAACACGTGGCCTGAATGGAACAACATATGCCCGGCTTCTAAGCAGGAGTTTGCTCGCAACGCTCCGAACAGTGCGGCAAGCTCGCGCATATCTATTGATGCGCTTATCCTCGAGGGTTTATGAATCCTACGCTCAGAAACGACTCGGATGGCTGCGGGCAACGTTGGAGGAGCTGACGCCCCGAGTCGTTGTTAGTTTCGTCGGTTCAACCAACATTCAGACTGTCATGGCAGCTCGCGATTTGGATACGAGGGTCGTGATCTCTGAGCGCAATGACCCGACAATTCAGCGGCTGGATCCACCCTGGGAGGCTATGCGTCCTCAGTTCTACCCCGAGGCGGACTTGGTGACCGCGAATAGCGCCGGCGCGCTACAATCCATGCGCCAGTATGTCGATCTGGACAAGCTGCGGCAGGTCGCCAATCCTCTGGCGGTTCCGCCATGTCCGCCGGATTTGGTCACCCACCAACGCCGTCTGATCATCGTTGCTCGTCTCGTGAAGCAAAAAGCGGTCGACATCTTAATCATGGCCTTTGCACGGCTCTTAGAAGAGGGCATCGACTGGCACCTGGACATCGTCGGAGACGGCCCGCAGCGGGCGCAACTAGAGAAACAGGCCGCGGATCTCGGAATTGCGACGAGGATCGATTTTCACGGCCATCAGCCGGATCCGTTTCCTCTGCTGTACCGCGCGAGCATATTCGTTTTGCCTTCACGATTTGAAGGAATGCCCAACTCGATGCTGGAGGCAATGGGCTGCGGACTTGCCGTGGTCGCCAGCAACGCATCTCCGGGCCCACTGGAACTAATCCGCGACGGTGAGACCGGGTCTGTCTTTCCGGTTGGCGACGATGTCGCCTTGGCGGACGTGATGCGCCGAGTCATCGAGGATGACTTGATGCGCATGCGGCTCGCGCATGCGGCTCAGCGCATCGCCGAGAATATGTCCCTGCCGATCGTAGCCGCGCAATGGGAATCGTTAATCCGCGACCTGGGCGTCGATCTGAGCCAGGATCGGGCGGATTGACGCAAGCATCACCGCTCCGCTGCTCCTTCGTGCTACCGTCTTTCGCGGCTGGCGGAGCCGAGCGCGTGGCACTGCAGCTGGCCGCGGGTCTTGCTGCCGAGCGGACGATGGGCCAGGCGGGATCTCCATGTTTGCGGGATTTCCAGGCAGAGCTTCTTGTGCTTGACCCGAGCGGACCCCTGGCGAACCGCGTCGCCAAAGCGGTCCCTGTCACTCACCTGAACCGGTCCAGGATACGCGAAGCACTGCCAAGGCTGTTTCGGCATCTGCAAAAGAGTCGACCCGACGTCCTGTTTAGCACCTTCGCGCACGTTACGCCCGCACTTGCCGCAATGTTGCCGTTCCTGCACACGCGTCCGGCGCTCGTCGCGCGTGAGGCTAACATGCCGTCACTTAGCTTGTCTCCGCAGGGCGTCAATCGTTGGGTGCGCGCCGCATGCAAATTCGCCTACCCTCGTTGTGACCTTGTGCTTGCGACGTCCGAGCGTATGGCGCACGAGTTGCGCCGTGATTTCAAGGTATCCGACCGGCGACTGCGGCTTCTGCCAAACCCGGTCGACGAAGCAGCCTTTCGGGAATACGCGAGGTCGATAGACCTGCGTACCTCGGGCGGTCGATTGTTCGTAGCAAGCGGACGTCTGGTCCGGCAGAAGGGTTTCGATCGCCTCATCCGTCTGTGGCCGAAACTGCCGACTGACTGCGCCCTGGTATTGCTCGGCGACGGCCCTGATCGCGCGGACCTCGAACAGCGAACGGTCGGTTTGGGTTTGGCAAACCGTGTCCGTTTGCTGGGCTACGTAGACAATCCATGGGCTTGGTATGGTCAAGCCGACGCCGTCCTCCTACCATCTCGCTTCGAGGGCATGCCCAACGTCGCATTGGAAACCCTGGCCTGCGGAACGCCCGTAATCGCGACACCGGAAGCGGGCGGGATGGCGGAGGTCGCTCGTACGCGCGAGGTAAGAGGCCTGGTAAGCATCGCGGGCTGGGATGACGGCGGGTTCCTCGAGGCAATCCGCGCGACGCCCCGGCGCTCGGCACCATTCCCGGCGCCCTCCGGCCTACCGGACCTGTACCGCGCCACGAACGTGGTCGCGCGATTCCGCGAGATGCTCGATGCGGTCTGATTCGTGATCTGGCTCTCCGTCTTTGGCGCCGCCGTAGTCGGTGACCTAGTCGCTACCCAGCCGAGCATTGCCAATACGCCGCTCCAACTCTGACGTATCGACATGTCGCAACTTCCAGCCAAATTGTATGACCTCAAGCTGTCTCCCAGGGGCGCCCGGCCGGTCGTGCATATCCAACAACGCAGATCAAGCGCCCAAGACTCGATTGCCGTTCTTAGGTGTCAACGAGTGTATGGATTGGATATTCATTCATGTTGAATGCCCTTGAACGCATACGTCTCCAGGGCGCTCGATTCGTCAGGACCTTTCACTGGCTTCTCAACGACAGTATCCGGTCCACACCCCATCTTTGGCGGCGAATTCTCGTCGCCTCCGCTATCAGTCTTGCGAGCAACATGGCAGTTGTCGGAATCATCTACATATACATAAGCCTCGTTGAGCGCGGTCAACCAATCTCGCTTCTTGGCGTCACCGCGGT
Organism: Thiohalocapsa sp.; assembly: GCA_049670525.1. Taxonomy (GTDB): domain Bacteria; phylum Pseudomonadota; class Gammaproteobacteria; order Chromatiales; family Chromatiaceae; genus Thiohalocapsa. The sequence goes on from JBATTL010000284.1 coordinate 2,931, forward strand.
TCCCAGTGAGTCATTCTCCCTACTCGCTCTCGTTGTATCAGGTCTGATCGGCGTATCTCTCGTTTTTGCCGCGAGTCAATATTACGCCCGATCGAATGCAATCAAGGCAATGGGAGCATTCGAGAAGCGATGCACGATTAGAACGCTCAATCTCTACCGACTGCTACCAAATCCGCGCGCAAAAGAAGCTGATCGTATTCTAAAGAAAAAGAAACTTCTCCACCTAGCCAAAACCGATGCTACGTACTGTGGCATGGCAGTTAAGTTCCTCGGATTCGGCGTCCAAGCATTGCTGATGCTGGTTTTTGCCCTCGCCGTCATGTTCATCCTTGATGCGCCCACGACTTTTCTCGTTTCGGGTTTAGGTTTGTTAATTATTGCGTCCCAGTATCCCTCGACCTTATTCGCCGCAACAGCGACTGCGATCCATACCCGCACCCGGCCGGAAATGCAGAGCCGCTTGCTCGCATTACTCGACTACATCGCGCGCCAACCGCGCCATTCAGAAGACCAGCGCTTATCAACCAAGATCGCGGGATTCTTCGATATTAGGGCTATACACCTCCATATCGAAGCCGCCGAAAATCGATTTCGTGCGATCGAAATCTCGGGGCTGACGACGCGAATCGGAAGTGCTGTCATCTTAGGCGGCATGGTATTAGTCTTCGGCACATCGGTGCTTAAGGGGGAGGT
>JBATTL010000285.1:0-1855 GCA_049670525.1 Thiohalocapsa sp.
GCCCCGCCGCTAAGCGAAACAACAAAGCCGCGAGAGCGCGACTTGCGCAGGTAATCGAACAGCGCCAGGCCGACCGCGCGCGCAAACTCCTCTTCTTTTACGTAGGAACCATTCTCCCAGTCCGGCGATTTTTCTTCCGCCACCTCCACACTGTCGCCGAACTACCACGGGAAACTGGCCCTCACCGGGTCGGGCAGGTCCTCATCCATCTGCGGCTGGTAACTGTGCGTACGCACTTGGCTGGTACGTGTGTGATCGAGGTCGATGTCCGCCGTCGTCAGCATGATATCTCGGAAGGAAAAACGCGGCCCTCGCTTCAGCAGGTGCCCGGCGCTGGCGATGAGCATCTCGCCGTCGTAAATCGCGCGGCCCGATTCGTTGCCGACCAGGTTGCTATAAACGTAGCTGACGTTGTAGGCGCGCGAGCCTTCCAGCACGAAGCGCTCGCGCACGTCGCACTTGCCGAAGGCGAAATGACTGGCACTGGGATTGAGAATGATGTCCGCACCGCGCAGTGCAGCCGCTGCCCCCGGACGCTGAGCCACCCAGGCATCTTCGCAAATCTCAAAGCCGATCCGCACACCGTCCACGTCAAAATCGAGATCACCCAGCGGCACTTCACGGCCCCCGAGGTGGATCGACTTTTGCAGACCCGCCGGCCAGGGTTTGAACCAGCGCGGTTCGTAGTGGATGCCATCCCCGGCCAGGTAGCGCTTGGCGACGACGCCGAGCAGTTTGCCGTCGCCCGCCAGCGCAACCGTGTGGTAGAGCGCGTTCTGGTAAAGCAGCGGCAAGCCGAAGGTGACCAACATCCCTTTTGTTTCGGGCAACAGCTCTTCAAGCATATCAATCGCGCGGCTCCGCAGTCCGGCGGAAAGAAACGCGTCCTCGCAGCCATACCCGGTCAAGCACAGCTCGGGCAGGCAAAGGATCGATACGCAAGACTCACGTGCTCCGGCGATGGCCCGTCGGATGCGGTCGCAATTGCCGCTCCAGTCCAGTGGGGTCTGGTTGAGCGCGGCGGCGGTGACGCGAATCGTTTGCATGGTTCAGATCAGCCCACGGGCCTTGAGGATGAGATTGGTCTTCATCTGATGCAGGCCCGTTTCGAGTCCAACCGGATACTCGTGCGGGTTCATGAAGCGCCGGATGCTCGAGTGAAGTCCGGCCAATTGTTGCTGGGTACGCGCACGGATCGCCTCCATTCCCGGCTCCTCGTAGACGAACTCGCCCTCGCGCATCACCGGCACGAGCAAGTCCTCGTGCTCCGCCTCGGCGGCAATCTTCTTCGTTCGCGTCATGTCGGCGGGGTCGACCAGCTTGCGGTCATCCTGCATAGGCTCGGCTTCGTTGTAGATCATGTCGCCAAGAAACTTGCCTCCCCGTGCGAAGCGCCGCACCTGTTGCACACCCGGATTGCTGATCTTGATCGCCTGCTCCGAAAGCTTGAGCGTGTAACGCCACTTCTCGTCAACCCCTTCTCCCTCACGGATCGCCGCCAGCTTATAAACGCCGCCCATGGCGGGCTGATCGTAGGCGGTGACCAGTTTGGTGCCCACGCCCCAGACTCCGATCTTGGCACCCTGCTGCTGCAGGCTTTCGATGATGTTTTCGTCCAGGTCATTGCTCGCGACAATGGCCGCGTCCTCCAGCCCGGCTTCGTCCAGAATCTTGCGCGCCTCGATGCTGAGGTAGGCGAGGTCGCCCGAGTCGAGCCGGATGCCGACCATCTTGTGGCCGTTCTGTTTCAGTTCCCGCCCGATTCGCGCTGCCTTGCGCACGCCTTCCAGCGTGTCGTAGGTATCGACCAGAAACACGCAGTTGTTGGGCATGGCATCGGCGTAGGCGCGGAAGC
>JBATTL010000286.1:0-5959 GCA_049670525.1 Thiohalocapsa sp.
CGGACTGAACCGGCGGCGAGCTGAGCTGCCAGAGGCAGAGCGTAACCACTAGCAGTACGATGGCAACTAACGTTGCCCTGATATTGATGGATTCGATCATCGTCTAGGTCCGCTTGATCTCGAAACTCTCGACATAGGCATCGGGCTGGTTGTAGTCGAATTCCTTGCCCATGATGGTGTAATTCTCGTAAGTCTTTGTCGGAGGCTCGTAACCGAGCTCCTTCATCATCTTCGCCGCGTCGGAGGCGACATAGACCTGCTCGGCGATTCCCTTGTAGTCGATATCGCCCTCGACATACCCCCAGCGCTTCATCTGGGTGAGAATCCACACCGCCATCGAGTGCCAGGGGAAAGGGTCGAAGTCGATGCGATCCGGAACGTCCTGGACGTTGCCCAGTCCATCTGCGAATCGCCCGGTCAGGACCTGCTGAATGACTTGAACCGGTTGATTCAAGTAGTTTTTCGGCGCGATGGCCTCTGAGATCTCCTTGCGGTTTTCATGTTTGTGTGAGTACTGCGTGGCGTCGATGATCGACTTCAGGAGCGCGCCGTAGGTGTTCGGCATGCTCGTCGCGAACTCGTCTGAACAGGCGAAGGCGCAACACGGATGGCCTTCCCAAATGTCTTTGGTGAGTATGTGGATGAATCCGACCTTCTCCCACACCGCGCGCTGATTGAACGGGTCGGGCGACAGGTAGCCGTCAAGGTTGCCGGCTCGCAGGTTGGCTACCATCTCCGGCGGCGGCACGACGCGGATCTGGATGTCCTTGTCGGGATCGAGTCCATGCTCGGCCACGTAGTAGCGCAGAAGGAAGTTGTGCATGCTGTAGTCGAACGGTACGCCAAACTTGAAGCCCTTCCAGTCCTTCGGGTCGCGCTTGTCCTTGTGATCAACGTGCAGCACGATGGCCTGGCCGTTGATGTTCTCCACAGCGGGCATGAGGTAGGGCACAGCGGTCGAGCCCGCGCCGATGGTCATCGCGAGCGGCATGGGCGTCAGCATGTGTGCAGCGTCGTACTCGCCGGCGAGAGACTTGTCCCGCGCCACCGCCCAGCCCGCGGTCTTGATCACGTCGACATCCAGGCCGTACTTCTCGTAGAAGCCGAGCGGGTGCGCCATGATGATGGGCGTCGCACAGGTGATCGGGACGAATCCGACGTTGAGTTTAGACTTCTCGAGTTTGCCAGCACCGGCCTCTGCCTGCGCAGCCGCCTTGATCTTGTCCATCGGCAGCATCGTGCCGAGCAGACTTGCGAGGGTTCCGCCGCCGACGAGTCCCAGAAACTGCCTACGGCTAAAGTCGTTGTGACCAAAGACACCACGGACAATCGCGCTCTCGACGGCGCGATCCATGATCTCCTCGGAACTCATCGAAGTTTGTTGATGCCGTGTCGGCCCAGCAACGATCGCCTGAGACTCTTCGGACTCGTGCGAGTGGGAGTGACTATGCGCTTGGCCCTTTTCTGCAGTACAGCTTTGGCAGCGGCAGGAAGGGTCATGGCGGAGATCTGTGTCGGCGTCGTAGGGGTTGCCCAAGCTCTTGAACGGCATCGATCGCACCTTATAGATTGGAGTTGACGTGGCGGTCGCGGATAGCGGCGAGCCATCCGCTCGCGTCGGGTCTTTGCGTCAGATCAAGTTAAGCATGGCCTGTGCCATCCTTTATCTCACTCGCATCCACTTGATCCTCGATGGCATTTCCGGTAGAAGCGCGTCGACTCTTGCCACGATATTTCGTAATTTACGAAGACTCGTAGTGGATCGACGATAATTCGTCGCGCTTATGGCCCCCCAGTCCCCCACCACCAACGATCGGTTCCGCTGTGCGACTGTCGCTACCCGTGCCGACCAGCTAGGCGCGGAAGAGCGGCCAGCGCTCGCGAACCTGGAGCAACTCTTCGACGAAAGCCCAGACGCACAACTCCTATGGGACCCTCGCGATGACGCGATCTTGGCCGCCAACCAGTGCGCTTGCGCCATTTTGGGGCGCGAGCGAGCGATGCTGCTCGCGACCCCTGTTAGCGCCCTTCACGAGGGCGAGCGTGGTGCCTTGGTGGTGTTTACGCAGGCTATACTCGAACGGGGCGAGTACTGGACCAACAGCCTCTCCTGTGTTCTCCCGGGCGGTTCCAGGTTAGCCATTGAATACTTGGCTCGACGCATCGAAGCGGCCGCGGTCGGCCTCGACTCGGGTTCCCTGATCTTGGCGACGGCGAGGGACCTGCATACCGTGCGACGGCGCGAGTTGCACGCGGACGCCCAAGCCTACGTGCGCAGCGGCTTGTCCGAATGGCGTCGGGTTGAACGGCTCTTCGCCGACATAGAGTCGGATAACCAACTGATTCTGCGAGCCGCCGGAGAAGGCATCTACGGCGTCGACGGCGATGGCGTCACCACCTTCGTCAATCCCGCTGCTGCGCAGATGCTCGGTTTCGATGCGCATGAACTGGTGGGCAGGAACATGCATTCGACTATTCACCACAGCCGTTCTGGTGGTGTCGAGTATCCTGCCGAAGAGTGTCCGATCTACCGCGCCTTCCGTGAGGGCGCCGTGCATCGACGAGACGACGAGGTTTTCTGGCGCAAAGACGGAACCAGTTTTCCGGTGGATTACACCAGCACGCCCGTCGTCGACCGTGGCCGGATCGTCGGGGCGGTCGTTGTCTTTCGCGATATCAGCGAACACCGTGATGACGAGCATCGGCTGCGTACCGCGATGGCGGAACTTGAGCAGCTCAAGCGTCGCCTCGAACTCGAGAATGACTACCTGCAGCAGGAGCTTATCGAAGAGGGCAATTACCGCGAGATTGTTGGCCTCAGCCAAGCAATCCGTAATGTCGTGCGCAAGATTGAGTTGGTTGCCCCGACGGAAGCTCCGGTGCTCATTACCGGTGAGTCGGGCACCGGCAAGGAACTCATTGCCCGAGCTATCCACGGCGCGGGTAAACGCAGCGAGCGCCCGCTAATTCGCGTGAACTGCGCTGCCGTGCCTGCAGATCTGTTTGAGAGCGAGTTCTTTGGGCACGTTCGCGGTGCCTTCACCAGCGCCATCGCCGACCGGGTCGGCCGCTTCGAGCTGGCGGATCAGGGCACGCTGTTCTTGGACGAGATCGGCGAGATCCCGCTGGAGCTCCAGGGCAAGCTGCTGCGTGTGCTGCAGGAGGGCCAGTTTGAACGCGTCGGCGACACCCGTACCCGTAACGTCGACGTGCGCGTGGTGGCCGCAACCAACCGCCGGTTGGATGAGGAGGTAGCTGCCGGGCGATTCCGAGAAGACCTGTTTTATCGGCTCAACGTGTTTCCGATCGAGTCGGTCCCGCTTCGAGAATGCCCCGAGGACATCCCGCTGTTAGCGGTCAATTTTTTGGCCAAGATCAGCCGTCGCCACCGGCGAGAGGTTCTCCAGCTCACTCGCGCCGACGTGGAGCGACTGCAGGCTTACCATTGGCCGGGCAATGTTCGTGAACTGGAAAACTTGATCGAACGAGCCTTGATTGTCTCTACAGGCAACAAGCTTGTGATCGACCTCCCAGCCGGACCTGCACAAGGAGCCTGCTCCCCGTCCAGCGCTCGGGAAAGCGGCAGTGCTGGGGATGCGCCACCTAAAACCGAATCGGAACGGCGCGCACAGGAGCGGGCGATGATCGTCTCGGCGTTGGAAGCTAGTGGTGGCAAGGTCTTCGGCGCTGGCGGCGCTGCGGAAATGCTTGGGCTCAAGCCAACTACTCTCGCGTCGCGCATCAAGCGCCTGGGAATCTCCAAGCCACCGCGCGGATCCGGTGCCGCGCGCTAAGAATCGAAAGGCAGCGGAGCTCGGGACGTCTGGAGTGCGATTACCGAAGAGCGCCATGGCCTTAGAAATACGCTTCTCTAGGGTTGGGTGTGATCATCTTCCTAGCCTGCACCATGAGGAAGCGCGCTGCTTTATAGCAGGGCGGGAATTTTCTGCCTGCGCACCAATTTGGTGAGCACAGGTACAAACCGTCCGTGAGCCACAAAAAGAGGCTCGTGGGGGCCGGAATGAGGTCGGTTACGCCCTCCTGAGCATCCCTGTGTCCGGTCGCCGGCGGGCGGTCGCCGGTCAGGTTCTCTTAGAGACATCGCTTGCTGGCACTGAGATTGCTTACACCTGTGCGCCCGCACGATCTAAATTCCCAGTCGCTCGACGAGGTGCACACACATGACTAAGGCCGAAATGAAAACTGCCATCCTGGAAGCAAAGAAAGCGAAGGGCATGACCTGGGAGGCACTGGCGAGCTCCGTTGGGATGTCGAAAGAGTTCCTTTGTTCCGCCTGCCTGGGCATGAACAGCCTCGCCGAGGACAAGGCCGAGACTTGCGCTGAGGCTCTCGGCTTGGGCCCCGAGGTGGTCACCGCTCTGACCGAATGTCCCATGAAGACCTGGAATCAGATCGTTCCCACTGACCCACTTATCTACCGTATGTATGAGATCACCGGCGTCTACGGAGAGACCATCAAGGAGCTGATCCATGAAAAGTTCGGCGATGGGATCATGAGTGCCATCGACTTCACCCTCGACATCGACAAACAAGAGGATCCCAAGGGAGACCGCGTCGTGCTGACAATGAACGGCAAGTTTCTCCCCTACAAATCTTGGTAATTGCCACCAAGTCCCTCAGCGTAGCGTCGGGCTATCGACGCCTTGTCGAGAAGCGGCACGCGCTAATTCGGGTCCCGTAAGACGGAGCCTAGCGCACCTTGATTCTCGGCTCACGGACCGCGCGCCAAGACGTAGGAGAACCGGGCAGATAACCTTACAAGCCGAGATCGCTCAGGCTTGGGTGATCGTCCGGGCGTCGGCCAAGCAGCCAAAAGAACTTTCTGTCGGACTCGTTGATCGGCAGGTCGTTGATGCTCGCAAAGCGACGCATCATCAATCCCTGTTCGTTGAATTCCCAGTTCTCGTTGCCGTACGCGCGAAACCAGTTTCCAGCGTCATCGTGGAATTCGTAAGCGAAGCGCACGGCTAGCCGATCGCCATCCACGGCCCAGAGTTCCTTGATCAACCGGTAGTCGAGCTCCCGCGACCACTTGCGAACAAGGAACTCTCGAACCTGCTCTCGCCCTTTTGGAAATTCCGTCCGGTTTCTCCATAGCGTGTCGTCCGTGTAAACCGTGCAAACCCTGTCCGGGTCTCGCGAGTTCCAGGCGTCTTCGGCCATCCGTACCTTTTGGATCGCGGTCTCGGTGGTGAACGGGGGAAGCGGGGGTTTCGTTTCCATCGGATAGGCTCTTGGTTAGGGGGTGCACGCTGTCGACCTGGCCACCATAGAACAAGCAGAAGGTTCTTTACACGACGTAGGGTTTGGAGACGATCGCTCCCATCAAAGTTGCGAGCGTCTTGCGACCGCAGAACCGTATACAGTCTACTCGGCACGACACTCGTACCCGCATTTCCTGAGCGAGAACCAATTGATCTCAGCCGCCTACCAGTGCGCTCCGATGTAACCACGGCGCTTGCGCTCTCTATATGGTGACGCGGTGCGCATGATTGCGCCGGACTGATGTGTCTGCCGCGCCGGCATTCTCGGCAATTCGCTGTCCGGTATAGCGAAGATTGCCGCCAGTATTCGCCAAACGCGCAGTGTCGCTTCCTGACTGACTGCAGTCGGCCACTAAGTTAAGTTCGCAACTATGTGAAGCTCCGGGCGGCTGTCACCACAAATCCCTGTTTTTAATCGTTTTGTGCGGGCGGAGTGGTGGTGCCGCTTCACATAGTTCTTCGAGTTTCTCAAAGGGGGCTGCCACGGCAGAAAATCGCGATAAGGCCTGCCGGCCAACACCCCGACTAACGCAAAGGCAAAGACTTCAGCGCCCGCGCGGACAGCCGCTGGCCCTTATGTGCGCCGACCCAACGACCTCGTGCTCTCGACCCGTGGACCGCGGTGCCAGCGTTTCGCGACGGCTTGAAACTATGTGAAGAACGGTCTGGTTCCA